>NZ_JBEZHQ010000006.1:171902-275589 GCF_040650675.1 Streptomyces sp. NPDC048637 | reverse complement strand
GACAGTCGCCGTACCAGGAGGACTTGAGGGCGCCGCCGCGGCCGAAGACGTCCAGGAGGGGGAGTTCCAGGGTCACGGACGTAAAGCGAAGCAGTCCGGAAACCCGCCCCCGGAGGACCGCACCCGGCACCCACCACAAACAAGCGCGGCCCCCGCCCAAACCCACCCCGCCCCCGCCGAAGGCGACACGGCGCCGCAGAAGGCAACGTGCGGGCTACAAACGATGCGCGGACCCCGTAGGAGTCGCCCCCCTCGTGTCCAGGAGCAACTGCGCTTTCACGGCCAGGCCCTGAAGGTCATACGTGCGATGGGGCTGCAACAGCACCGTCAGGTCCGCGGCGGCCGCGGCCTCGTACAGGGAGTCGGCTCTGGGCACGGGCCGGCCCAGTACGTGCCACTGCGGGACGTACGGGTCGTGATACGTGAGGTGCGCCCCCAGTTCCATCAGCCGCGAGGCGATCTCGCGGGCCGGTGAGCCCGCCTGGTCGCCGATGTCCGGCTTGTAGGTGACGCCGAGCAGCAGGATCCGCGCGCCACGGGCGGATTTGCCGTGTTCGTTGAGGAGGGTGGCGCAGCGCTGGATGACATAGCGCGGCATACGGCCGTTCACCTCTTGGGCCAGTTCCACCATGCGGAGCGGGTGGCCCAGCGAACGGCCTTTGTAGGAGAGGTAGTTGGGGTCGATGGGGGTGGCGTGACCGCCCACCCCGGGGCCGGGGCGGAAGGCCTGGAAGCCGAACGGTTTGGTCTCGGCGCAGCGGATGACGTCCCACAGGTCGACGCCGATGTCATGGCAGAAGACCGCCATCTCGTTCATCAGGGCGATGTTGATGTGGCGGTAGTTGGTTTCCAGGAGCTTGGCGGTCTCGGCCTCGCGGGGGCCGCGGGCGCGGACGACCTTGTCGGTGAGGCGGCCGTAGAAGGCGGCGGCCGCTTCCGTGCAGGCAGGGGTGAGGCCGCCGATGACCTTGGGGGTGTTGGCGTAGCGGTGGGTGCGGTTGCCGGGGTCGTGGCGGCCGGGGGAGCAGGCGAGGTGGAAGTCCCGTCCGGCGGTGAGGCCCGAGCCCTCCTCCAGGAGGGGGCGCAGGAATTCCTCTGTGGTGCCCGGGTAGGCGGTGGATTCGAGGATCACCGTGGTGTGCGGGCGCAGCTGCGCCGCCAGTGTGCGGGCGGCGTCGGCGAGGGCGGTGAGGTCCAGGGCGCGGTCCTCGCCGAGGGGCGTGGGCGCGCAGAGGACGGCGGTGCGGACCCGGCCGAGGGCCGTGGGGTCGGTGGTGGTGCGGAAGCCGGCGGAGAGCAGCCGGCGGAGTTCGGTGGCGGACAGCGGCCCGTCGGCGCCGGAGAGTCCGGCGGTGTGCGGGTCGGGGTCGTAGCCGATGGTGCCGATGCCGGCGGCGGTGGCGGCCTGGGCGAGAGGGAGGCCGAGGTGACCGAGTCCGATGACGGCGAGGTCTGCGGGCATGCTGCGGCCGTCCTTCCCGAGCGACTGCGAATGACGTGTGCGCATGGCCTGTGCGGAGGGCGCATAAATACACTAAGCGGATATTTGACCCAGAATAGGGATTGGTGGATCAAGACGGCGGGGTGTTGCCGCCAGGAGCGAAGGGTGGATACCGGCACGCAGCGCGGACAGAATCGACGGACGGGCGGTGTGGCCCCGATCACAGCGGGAGGCAGCGGTGAAGACAGCGATACTGGGACCGGCGCAGCGGGCCGAGGCGCTCGCCCGAATGGCGGAGCGGGAGCTGGACATTCTCGTGGTCGGCGGCGGAGTCGTCGGCGCGGGGACGGTGCTGGACGCGGCGACGCGCGGTCTGTCCACCGGTCTGGTCGAGGCGCGTGACTGGGCCTCGGGCACGTCCAGCCGGTCGAGCAAGCTCATCCACGGCGGTCTGCGGTATCTGGAAATGCTGGACTTCGCGCTGGTCAGAGAGGCGTTGAAGGAGCGGGGGCTGCTGCTGGAGCGGCTGGCGCCGCATCTGGTCAAGCCGGTGCCGTTCCTGTATCCGCTGCAGGGCAAGGGCTGGGAGCGCTGGTACGCGGGCTCCGGTGTGGCGTTGTACGACGCGATGTCGGTCTCGTCGGGGCACGGCCGCGGACTGCCCGTGCACCGGCATCTGTCGCACAAGCGGGCGCTGCAGGTGGCGCCCTGTCTGAAGAGGGACGCGCTGGTCGGCGCGCTGCAGTACTACGACGCGCAGATGGATGACGCGCGCTATGTCGCGACGATGGTGCGGACCGCGGCCGCCTACGGGGCGCAGGTCGCCAACCGGGCACGGGTGGCGGGCTTTCTGCGCGAGGGTGAGCGGGTGGTCGGCGTGCGGGTGGAGGACGTCGAGGGGGGCGGCGACTACGAGATCCAGGCGCAGCAGATCGTCAACGCCACCGGGGTGTGGACGGATGACACCCAGGCGCTGATCGGGGAGCGCGGGCAGTTCCATGTCCGGGCGTCGAAGGGGATTCACCTGGTTGTCCCCAAGGACCGGATCCACTCCACGACCGGATTGATCCTGCGGACGGAGAAGAGCGTCCTGTTCGTCATCCCCTGGGGCCGGCACTGGATCGTGGGGACGACGGATACGGACTGGGATCTGGACAAGGCGCACCCGGCGGCCTCCAGCGCGGATATCGACTATCTGCTGGAGCATGTGAACGAGGTGCTCGCGACCCCGCTGACCAGGGACGATGTGGAGGGGGTGTACGCGGGGCTGCGCCCGCTGCTGGCCGGGGAGTCGGACGCCACCAGCAAGCTGTCGCGGGAGCACACCGTCGCGCATCCGGTGCCGGGGCTGGTCGTGGTGGCGGGCGGCAAGTACACGACGTACCGGGTGATGGCGAAGGACGCGGTGGACGAGGCGGTGCACGGCCTCGACCAGCGGGTCGCGGACTGTGTGACCGAGGATGTGCCGCTGGTCGGGGCCGAGGGCTACAAGGCGCTGTGGAACGCGCGGGCCCGGATCGCGGCCCGCACCGGGCTGCATGTGGCCCGCATAGAGCATCTGTTGAACCGCTACGGCTCGCTGACCGAGGAGCTGCTGGAGCTGGTGGTGGCCGATCCGGCACTGGGTGAACCGCTGGCGCACGCGGACGACTATCTGCGGGCCGAGGCGGTCTATGCGTGTACCCACGAGGGCGCCCGGCATCTCGACGACGTGCTGACCCGGCGCACCCGTATCTCCATCGAGACCTTCGACCGGGGCACCCGCAGTGCCCGCGAGGTCGCCGAGCTGATCGCGCCTGCGCTGGGCTGGGACAACGACCAGATCGAGAAGGAGATCGCGCACTACCGGAAGCGGGTCGAGGCGGAGCGTGAATCGCAGCGGCAGCCGGACGATCTGACGGCGGATGCGGCGCGGCTGGGGGCGCCGGACATCGTGCCGCTCTAGGTGCCCCGCTACCGCAAGGTGGCGGAACCCGTCAGCCGTGCAGGGTGACAGGGAGGGCGGTCAGCCGGCTCGCGCCGGGTTGGAGGGGGCGGGCCGTGGCCGGGCGACGCGGGCGGTTCGTCGTCGGGACTCCCGTTCGCCGGGGCCATCCTGACGGGTACGAGGTGTTGTCCGGCACAGACCCGGGCCTTCCGCATGGCCGCGGATGAGGGAGAATGAAGGCTCTGCCAGGGTGGGTTGTCCGAGTTGGGCCAGTTTGGTGATCGATGGGATGTCGAAGCTGCCAACTCGGCTGGATTGCAGAGGGGATTCAGTGGGCGACGAGGTCGAGATGAACGGCAAGGAGGGCAGGCTGCTCGCCGGCCGGTACCGGCTCGCCGATGTTCTCGGCCGGGGCGGCATGGGTACCGTCTGGCGGGCACGCGACGAGGTCCTGGGCCGTACGGTCGCAGTCAAGGAACTGCGCTTCCCGGGCGGGGTCGAGGAGGACGAAAAGCGTCGTCTGATCACCCGCACGCTGCGTGAGGCCAAGGCGATCGCCCGGATCCGGAACAACGGCGCGGTGACGGTCTTTGACGTGGTCGACGAGGACGACCGCCCATGGATCGTGATGGAGCTGGTCGAGGGCCGCTCGCTCGCCGAGGTCGTCCGTGACGACGGCCCGCTCACCCCCCGCCGTGCCGCCGAGGTCGGCCTGGCGGTGCTCGATGTGCTGCGCGCCGCCCACGCCGAGGGCATCCTGCACCGCGATGTGAAGCCGTCCAACGTCCTGATGTCCGACGACGGCCGGGTCGTGCTGACCGACTTCGGTATCGCCCAGGTCGAGGGCGACCCCTCCGTGACCTCGACCGGCATGCTCGTCGGCGCCCCCTCCTACATCTCCCCGGAGCGCGCCCGCGGCCACAAGCCGGGCCCGCCGGCCGACATGTGGTCGCTGGGCGGACTGCTGTACGCCTGTGTCGAGGGCGTGCCGCCGTACGACAAGGGTTCGGCGATCGCCACGCTGACGGCGGTGATGACCGAGCCGGTCGAGCCGCCGAAGAGCGCCGGCGCGCTGGAAGAAGTCATCTTCGGCCTGCTGGTGAAGGACCCGGCGGCCCGGCTGGAAGACACCGGTGCGCGGGCGCTGCTGCTGGATGTGGTGCACGCCCCCGAGGCGCAGAAGCCGGAGCCCCCGCTGGATGAGACCCGGGCGATGGTGCTGCCGACGGTGCCCAAGGAGCGGGCGGCGGCGAAGCCGGAGAGCACGCCGAAGCCGAAGCCCGCCCCGAAGTCGCGGGTGCCGCGCAAGCCGAAGCCGAAGCCGGCCGCCGCCCCGGTGGCGGAGCCGGCGGCCAGGAGCGGGCCTGCGTCCGACGGTCCGAAGGCGGGCAGGAGCAAGGCCGGTGGAGCCAGGGCCGGTGCCGCCAAGGCCGCCGCGACGCGCACCCCGGAGCGGACCGAGCGCCCGCAGCGGGCGGCCACCCAGGCCGACGAGAAGACGACCGGCGTGGACGGGGCGGGGTCGGGCGCGTCCCGGCCGACGCTCACCCGCCCCGGGTTCGACACCGATGCCGCCAAGGAGCGGCTGCGCGGCGCCCTGCAGACGGTCCGTGCCGCCGCCGCTGCCGCCGCCGCGCGGGCCCGTGCCGCCTCCAGACCCGACGACGGGAACCGTCCGTCGACGCGTGCGTCGGTGACCGATGTCGTCCCGCGCCGCACCCTGATCATCGTGGCCGTGATGGTCGCCCTGGCGGTGCTGGGCGCGGTCCTGGCCGTCGCGCTGAGCAGCGGTGACACCGCGAAGAACGGTGGCAGGCCGGCCGGCAAGCACGACAAGACGTCGTCCGCGGCGAAGGCGAAGCCCTCCACGGAATCGGCCGGGACGGGCGGGAACGCGGAGGGCGGGCCCGGCTCGCCGGCCCCGGAGCAGCCGGGCGGTGTCTCCCCCGCCGACGACAAGGGCGACACCGGCGGGAAGGACGGCAAGGACGGCAAGGCGGTGCCGGACGGCTTCGCCCAGGTCACCAACCGCAGATTCCACTTCGGTATGGCGATGCCCAAGGGCTTCAAGCAGACGGCCACCGCGGGGCAGGGCTCCGGTGTCATCTACAGCGCCTCGGGCGGCTTCCCCCGCGTCCAGGTGGACTACAACGCCGAGCCCGGCACCGACGCGGCGGCTTCCTGGCGCAGCCTGGAGCCGGCCGTCCGCGGCTCCAGCGAGAACTACCACCTCATCGGCATCAAGTCGGTGAAGTGGCGCGGCTATCCGACCGTCGCCGACTGGTCCTTCACCCGTCGGCAGAGCGGCCAGCAGGTCCGGGTCCTCGACCGTGGTTTCAAGGCCGACGACCAGCACGGCTACGCCATCATGATCACCTGCAAGGCGGACGCCTGGCCGGACAAGGAGTGCCAGAACGTCGTCGCGACCGCGTTCAAGTCCTTCGCGATCAAGGACTGAGTGCGGGACCGGGGCACGGGCCGGGCGGTGAACGGACAGAGCGCGCGTCGTTGGGCAGACCGGGCCGCAAGCTTCGGTGCGGGCACGTATCGTGAGACCGCTAAGACCGTACGCATCCGCATTCGGCGGGAATACGACCGGAAGTGACCGGAGGCGCCAGCGCCGAGGGCGTTCCGGCGCGGCGGTAGACACAGCGCGCTGCGGGGAGGCGTCGTGGACGAGTACGCGGGAAGGGTGCTCGCCGAGCGTTACCGCCTGCCGTTGCGGCCCCTCGGCGATGACGACTTCACCGAGTCCCGGGCGTTCGACACGTTCAGCGGACAGGAGGTCCTGGTCCGCCAGGTGCCGCTGCCGGAGGTCGTCGAAGCGGAGGTCGTGGGGGCGGAGCCGGCCGGGCCCGCCGAGGGGGGTGCCGGCGGCGGCCGCTACGGTGCCGCACGGCTGACCGGCGGGGCGGGGGTGGCCGACCGCAGCCCCCGGGACCCCGCGGTACGACGTGCGCTGGACGCCGCGACGACCGCCGCCCAGCTGGCCGATCACCCCCGGCTGGAGCAGGTCTTCGACGTCTTCGCGCAGGACGGCAGCCTGTGGATCGTCGCCGAACTCCTCGTCGCCCGGCCGCTGTCCGCGCTGCTCGCCGAGCGGCCGCTGTCCCCGCACCGCGCCGCGGAGATCGCCGCGGATCTGCTGACCGCGCTGCGGGTGCTGCACGCGGAGGGCCGGCTGCACCGCAACATCACCGCCCGTACGGTCCTGGTCTGCGACGACGGCCGGGCCATCCTGACCGGTCTGGCGGCGGGCGCGGCCCAGGAAGCGCTGTGCGGAGCCGAGCCGACCACCACGGCCGGGACCCCGCCGGACGAACCCGCCCCGGACGAGCCCACACCGGCCGGACCCGCCGCCACGACCTCGCTGACCAAGCCCGCACCGGACGGCGACGCCACCGCCCCCGCTTACGGACGGCCCACCGCCGGGCTGGCTGCCGAACGGGCCCGGCAGGCGCGGCTGACCGTCATCGGCCCGGTCACCGAGCGCTGGGCGCCCGAGCAGGCCGGAACGGTGCACGAGAACTGGCAGCTGGCGCCGCCGGTCGGCCCGGCCACCGATCTGTGGGCGGTCGGCGCGCTGCTCTACCGGAGCGTGCAGGGGCAGCCGCCGTTCCCCGAGGACAACGCCGTCGAACTGGCGCAGCTGGTCTGTTCGCAGCCGCCCGCGGTGGCCGAGGAGTGCGGGGCGCTGCGGCCGGTCGTCGAGTCGCTGCTGCGCCAGGACCCGGCCGACCGCCCGGATGCCGAGGAGCTGAGCGGCTGGCTGCGCTCCTTGATCCGTACCGCACCGGAGCCGGAGGTCGGCAGCCGGCTGGTGACGATCCCGGCGGAGGGCGCCGATCCGCGGCGGCTGCCGATCGTGCGGCGCCGCGGCGAACTCGTCCGCAAGGGGCGGCACAAGAAGACCCGGACGGCCCGCCGCGTACGGCCGCAGCCGGCCCCGGCCGCCGTGGGCGCCGCCGCGGCCGCCCCGCCCGTCCCGCAGGCGCCGTCTTCGGAGCAGCCCACCCCGCTCGTCTCCACCGCCCGCCCGCCCCGCCCCCCGAAGCAGCCGAAGCCGCTCCGGCAGTCCAGACCGGCCCGGCCCGGCAAGCCGGCCCCGCCGTCCGGACGGCGCGGGCCCGCGGACCGGGACCCGTACGAGCAGCAGACGCCGGTTCAGGCCGGCCCGGACGCCGCACCCCGCCCGGCGCGTACGCCGCGCCACCTCGGCCGGCTGCTGCTCGCCGGAATCCTGCTGCTGCTCGTCGGCGCGGTCGTCTATGCGATGGCGTTCCTGCCGAAGTCCGGCCCGGACTCCAAGGCGGGTGAGCGCGGTGCGGACCGTACGGGCTCCTCGGGTGCGGCACCCGGCAGCCCCGCACCGTCCGGGGACCAGGGGAGCGACCACGCCTCCGCCGGCACCGGCGCACCGCAGACCACCGCGCCCGCCGAGGTCGCCAAGGGCTTCGAGGTGCGCAACGACCCGGAGGGTTTCCAGGTCGCGGTCCACAAGGGCTGGCAGCGGCGCGGCGCGAACGACCGGGGCCAGGTGCGGTACGTCGGCGGGGACTATGAGCTGGTGGTCGTGCCCGGCCGCGACACGACGGCGCGCTTCGGCACCGACCCGATGGCGTATCTGCAGAACAAGGAAGCCGAGCTGGCGCCGTACCGCTCCTCCGGCTGGGCCTCGGCCTCCGGCCTCCAGCGGATCGACGTCGGGAAGACGGCGATGGCCGAGGGCACCTTCTCCTGGCGCGACAGCAGCGGCCGCGAGGTGTACGTACGCAACCTCGCGATGATCCACAAGGGCCGCTACCACCTCGTCCTCGTCATCGGCCCGGACCACGGCCGGCACGAGGTGGACCAGTTCTACGCACAGGCGACGAGCGCGTACCGGCCGGGCTGAGGCGGCCGGGCGCCGGCCCGGCCGCCGACCGCTACCTGGTCAACTCCCGCTCCAGCGGCGTCCGGAAGCGCGGGGTGACGCGGACATCACCGACCCAGGCCGCCAGCCGGGACGCCACGTCCGTCACCGCGGCGGCGGCCGCGCTGCCCCCGTCGTCGGTCAGCAGCCGCCAGACGATCTCCCCGTCCGCCCGCTGGGCCCAGCCGCCGATGATCCGGCCGTGCCACCACACCGTCGGCCCGATGTTGCCGCTGCGGTCGACGAGCTGCGGCAGCTGGTCCGGGGCGAGGTACCAGTCGCGGGCCTTCCAGCCCATCGTGGTGGGGTCGAGGCCGGGCAGCAGGGCGGCCCAGGGTTCGGGTGCGGCGACCGGTTCGAGGTCGTCCGGCAGCGCGACGCCGGGCGCGCCGTCGCCCAGGGTCACCTCGACGGCGCCGGTGGCGGCCAGCGCATGACGGGTGGCGGTGAGCGTCCAGCCCGTCCACCACTTGAGGTCCTCGACGGTCGCCGGGCCGTATGAGGCGAGCCAGCGGCGGGCGAGGGCGGCGCGCGCCTCGGGGGCCGGTGGCGCGGGCAGTTCTGCGAAGGCGGTGCCGGGCGTCCAGCGGAAGGAACTGCTGGTCCAGCTGCCGCGCGGCCGTCCGCGCCGGATGCGGCCCTCGGCGGCCAGTACCCGCAGGATGCGGCTGGAGACGGCGACCGTGGCCTGGTACGGCTTGCCGGGGGAGACCACGATGGTGTCGCGCAGCTCGGGCACCTCCGCGGTGAGCTCGGCCGCGGTCGCCGTACCGTGCACGTCCAGCGCGGCCAGCACCTTCGCCTCGACCCCGGCCAGCCGCCGCTCGTCCCACCCCGGCGCGCCCTCGCTGATCCACCTGACCAGCCCCGCCCGCTCCTTGGCGGCCACCGCCCGTGCGGTGGAGGAGGCGATGACCGGTACGAGCGCGGCGTCGACCGCGAAGAGGGTGCGGCGCATCCCCAGCATCCGGACCAGCGTGCCGTCGTCGTACAGCGCCCGCTCCACCGCGCCCGGATCCGGTTCGGCCAGCCGCGCGCAGGCCGCCAGATGAACGGTCGCCGGATCGCTGGCATGCAGCCCCACAACCGCCTGGGCGACCTCCTCCACACGCTCCGCCCGATCCCGGCCCGCAAACAACTGCCGCCGCCCGAGCCGGGCCCGCCGCCCGGCGGTGTCGATATGGGGTCGTGAGTGACTCATGGGGGGAGCGTATGGGGGGTGGAGGACAGGGGGTGTCCGCATTGGCGCGGGCATGGTGGTCAGGGCGGGCGGTCATCAGGGCGTCCGCGGCGGCCGTGTCACCAGGGCGTCCCCGGCGGCCGTGTCGCCGCCGCCGGCCAGCAGCCGCAGCGACGGCAGCAGCCGGTGGCCGGGCGGCAGTTTGCGGGCCTCGGCGAGGAAGAGGGCGTAGAAGGCGGTGGAGCCGCCGGCGAGGGTGACGTGGTGGCGGCGGTAGGCGGTGAGCGCGCCCGGTAGCGCGAAGTGCTCCAGCAGGACGGCCGGGATGCCGTGCTCCAGCAGCATGACGGTGTAGTCGGGCCCGGCGACATGGGCGTACGGGAAGGCCATCGAGCCGATGTCCGACGGGCCGAGGCGCAGGGCCGCGCCCAGCCACCGGCCGGCCGTCCGCAGGCTGCGGTCGGTGTGCAGCACGCCCTTGGGGGCCGCGGTGGTGCCGGAGGTCCAGTAGATCCAGCGCACCGCGTCGTCGTCGGCCGGTGGCGGGGGCAGGACGGCCGGGTCGGCGTCGGGCAGGGTGTCGTACGCCTCGATGACGGTGGGCGGACCGGGCAGGCCGGCGGCCAGGCGGTCCGCCATCTCCCGGTGGTCGAAGCCGCGCCAGACGCCGGGGACGGCGAAGAAGGCCGCGCGGGTGCGGCGCAGCACCTGGCCGACCTCATGCGCGCGGTAGAGCGGCACGACCGGGCTCTGGACGGCGCCGATCCGGGCCAGGGCGAGGCTGAACAGGACGGTCTCGGTGGGGGTCCCCCCTGCTCCTTAAGAGCTCGGGGGAGGTCGGCAGCTGCCAGACGACCCGGCTGCCGGGCCGTACGCCCCTCTCGTACAGGCCGGCCGCGACCCGTTCCGCGCGCCGGTGCAGGGCGCCGAAGGTGATCCGCCGTTCCTGCCGGGCGGACTCGGCGCCCTGGATGAGGGCGGGCGCGTCAGGGGTACGGACGGCGCGCCAGGTGACCAGGTCCCAGAGGGTGCTGCCGGTCATCTGCCCTCCCCTTGGCTGGCGCCACGTCAGATCAGCTTTCGAGATTAGGGGCCGGCGCCTTGTCGGTCCAGAGGGGCCGGGCTAGCCTCGTTCTGACGGTACGTCAGATATCGGTGAGGGGACAGCGATGGCGAACCCGAGGGTGGGCCTCGACGACGAGGCGGTCCACAAGCCGAGGCGCGGCGACACGGTCCGCCTGCTCGGCCCGGACCTCGACACGTAGCCGCCATGGACCTCACCTGCACACCGGAGGAGGAAGACTTCCGGGCCCGGCTGCGCCAGTGGCTCGGCGAGGTGCTGCCCCGGCTCCCCGCACCGCCCGCCGCGACCGACTGGCCCGGCCGCCGGGCGTACGACACCGCCTGGCAGCGGATGCTGTACGACGCCGGATACGCGGGCCTGCACTGGCCGCGGGACGCCGGCGGGCAGGGCGCCACCCCCGCCCAGCACCTGATCTTCCTGGAGGAGACGGAGCGCGCCGGGGCGCCCTACGTCGGCGCGAACTTCGTCGGGCTGCTGCACGCCGGACCCACCCTCGCCGCCGAGGGCACCGCCGAGCAGCGCGCCCGCTGGCTGCCGCCGATCCTGCGCGGCGAGGAGATCTGGTGCCAGGGCTTCAGCGAACCGGACGCCGGCTCCGACCTCGCCGCGCTGCGCACCAGGGCCGTCCGCGACGGGGACGCGTATGTCATCAACGGCGCCAAGATCTGGACCTCGCACGCCGAGGTCGCCGACTGGTGTGAACTCCTCGTCCGCACCGACCCGGCCGCGCCCAAGCACCGCGGTATCAGCTGGCTGGCGATGCCCATGGACGCGCCGGGCGTGACGGTCCGGCCGCTGCGCACCCTCGCCGGTTCGACGGAGTTCGCCGAGGTGTTCCTCGACGAGGTGCGGGTCCCGGCCGCCAACCGGGTCGGAGCGGAGAACGACGGCTGGCGGGTGACGATGGTGACGCTGTCCTTCGAGCGCGGCACCGCCTTCGTCGGGGAGGTGGTGGCCTGCCGCCGGGTGCTCGGCGCGCTGGCCGGTGCGGCCCGCGCCAACGGCCGCTGGGGCGATGCCGTGCTGCGCCGCAGACTGGGCAGGCTGCACGCGGAGTTCACGGCGCTGTGGCGGCTGACCCAGTGGAATGTGAGCGAGGCGATGCGGGCCCCCGCGCGCGGCGGGAGGGGCGGCGGAGGCGTCCCGGGCACCGGCGGCGTCCCGGGCACCGGCGGCTCGGTCTTCAAGCTGCGCTATTCGCACGCCCGCCAGGAGCTGTACGACACGGCGGCCGAGGTGCTGGGCGCCGGTGCGCTGGATGTGGACCACGAATGGGTCGCGGACCGGCTGTCGTCCCTCTCGTACACCATCGCGGCCGGCACCTCGCAGATCCAGCAGAACATCGTCGCCGAGCGGATACTCGGCCTGCCGAAGGGGCGGTGACCGGGCGATGGACTTCCAACTCACCGATGAGCAGCGGGCGTTGAAGGACGGCACCCGGGAGCTGCTGGCCGGGCGGTTCGGCCGGGACCGGCTGCGGGCGGCCGTCGAGGGCCCCGTACCGGACCGTGCGCTGTGGCGCGAGCTGGGTGCGGCCGGGTTCTTCGCACTGCGGCTGCCGGAGGAGGACGGCGGGGTGGGGCTGGGGCTGCCGGAAGCGGTACTGGTCCTTGAGGAGGCCGGGCGGGCGCTGCTGCCGGGGCCGCTGGTGGCGTGCCAGTTGCTGGCCGGGGTGGTGGACGGCGTCGCGACCGGCGAGAGGATCGCCGGGCTGTGCGAGGGGTCGCGGGATCCGGTGCTGTGGGAACACCCGGGCGGATGCGATGAGTTGATCTTGGTGGAGGGTGACGGTGGTCGTTGCGACGGCCATCGCGGTGTCCGTCGCAACGACCGGACCGGGGGGCATTCCGACGGTCATCGCGACGGCCGCCACGACGGCCGCCACGACGGTCATCGCGACGGCCCGACCGGGGGCGAGGCAGAGGGCGCACGGGGGCGCACAGGCGGTGCGTACCGGAGTGCGCCGGATCGGGTGTCCTGCGCCCCGTTTGCTTCCGTCGACCCCCTCACCCCGCTCGCCCGCGTCCTGGACCTGCCGCGCACCGAGCCCGTTGCCCTGGACGTGCCCCGGCTCCGCCGCGAGGCCGCGCTGCTCACCGCGGCCCAGCAGCTCGGCAGTGCCGTCAAGACGGTCGAGATGGCGGCCGGCTACGCCTGCGAGCGCGAGCAGTTCGGCGCCCCCATCGGCTCGTTCCAGGCGGTCAAGCAGCTGTGCGCGCAGATGCTCGTACGGTCGGAAATAGCCCGAAGTGCCGTATATGCGGCGTCGGTCACGGAGGGTGTTCTCGACATCACGGGCGCGAAATTGCTCGCCGACGAGGCCGCGGTGCGTAACGCGCGGGACTGTCTGCAGGTCCACGGCGGAATGGGCTTCACCTGGGAAGCCGATGTCCATCTGCATCTCAAGCGGGCCTGGTTGCACGCCGAGCGCTGGGGAACGGTGGGCGAGGCGGAGGAACTGCTGGCCGCGGGCCTGATCGCCTGACGGTGCGGGCGTGAAGCCCGCTCTGGAGGTGTCCGGTGGCCGCTGATGTCAGACTCTGGCACCCCGTGTGCGGAATGTCGGACTCACTACGCAGAAGTGGTCACGGAGTGTCGATATCGGGTTGTGTCCCAGGCGTGACTCGTCACAGGGGGGAGTCAGCGCTCCGCTCGGGTACTCTCCGTTGGGTGCGAGTGGTTCTGTGGCGCAACGAACCCGGTGCCGTCGGAACGACGGCTCCGAGGTACGGACTGCGCGCCGCTCGCCTCAGGCAGGGGCCGGGTTGCCCCCCTTGTTCGACTCCTCGCAAAGTGCGTCGCACAGTATGCAGGATGCATACTCCCTTGCGCTGGAATATGCCCGAAGCGCTTGTTGCGGTGACTGAACGTCAACCATGCTGTGCTCCGCCGGGGTCACGCACCGTGACTCCGTGGAGGCGCGAGGCGAAGTTTCCGCCGGTTCGGATGGTGTGAGCGGTGCAGGTGCTTCAGGTGCAGTTGGACGTACGGCCCGACCCCGCGGAGGTGGGGCGGGCCCGGCGGTGGGCCCGATCGCGGCTCGTGGGCTCCGGTATAGGGGTCGATGAGCCGCTTGCGGAGACGCTGATCCTGTTGATCTCCGAGCTCGTCACCAACGCCGTGGTGCACACCGGCGCGGCGGCTGAGCTGCGGATGCGCTTCTCCGGGGCGGGCGCCGTGGTGGGTACGGTCCGGGTCGAAGTGGTGGACGCCAGCGCCCGCCCGCCGCGCCAGCGGCACGCCGACGGCGACGACACCAACGGCCGCGGTCTGGAGCTGGTCGACGGTCTGGCCGACCGCTGGGGCTGGCAGCAGGAGGGCACCGGCAAGCGGATCTGGTGCGAGGTGGACCGCGGCCGCCCGCTGCTGATGGCAGCCGGATCCGATCTGGGGGCATATGAGCCCCACTGCGCGGCGTCACGCACCGTGACACACCAGGCGTAATCGCGCCGATCGGCGCACAGTCGACGCTTCGCCGCCAGCTATGGCAAATCGGTCGTAACGAAATTAGTCCAGACCAGGTGTTGACGTGGCGTGCTCAGTTGATCACCCTTGGGTGAAGCGATGCGCCGCGAGGGGACGCCGAGGTCGTGGGAGAGCCGGGGATTCCGGTCCGGGGCCTTGACGAGTGCGGATCGTGGCCTGGCTGGGGCCCCGGCGGGAGCCGGGGGAGGGTGGCGGTCCGCAGTGCCGTGCTCGGGGCGCGCATGAGCGCACCGTCACCTGGTCGGCCGGGCGCCGTCGAGTCGCCGGCCGGCGCGGTCGGCGACTCGACGCGGACGCCTCGGAGGATCGCCTCAGAGGATCGCCACGGGGGCGACCGGCGCACCGGATGCCCCGACGAACGGTTCGGCCATCGCGGACAGGAAGAACGCGAAGCGGCCCACCTCCGCGCAGGCCGTCGACAGCTCCTCCAGATTCCAGTTCTGGCCCTGCAGCATGCCCATCTCCACGAGATGGAGGGCGTGCACCGGCATCCACAGGTTCTCGATCTCCGGCGGGAAGATCTCGAAGGTCAGGGTGTCGTTGGCGACCGCCGCGACATCGCGCGCATGGAACCACTCCGGGGTGCGCAGTGACAGGCCGGGCGACGGGAAGGCGTAGGCCTGCCGGTCGCCGGCGAGATAGTGCCGCAGCTGCCCGGTCCGGACGAGGACGATATCGCCGGCCCGGACCGTCGTTCCGGCCAGTTCCTCGGCGGCGTTGAGGTCCTCCGGGGTGACGGCGTGCCCGCCGGGCAGTCCCTCGGTTCCGTGTGCCCGGGCCACGTCCAGGAGGACCCCGCGGGACACGATCGGGGTGGCCTTCTCCACGCCGAGGCTGGTGGCGCCGCCGTGTGCGGTGACCGAGTCGGCGGGGCGGTTGTTGTAGAGCCGTCCGGAGTGGGAGACATGGGTGAGACCGTCCCAGTGGGTGGCGGCCTGCAGGCCCATGGTGACCACGTCGTCCGAGGTCGCGACCGTACCGGGGCCGAAGATCTCCTGGTTGACGGCGGTCATGGCGTGCAGCGGATTCACCCGGCCCGGGATCAGACCGGTCTGTACGCCGTCGTGCCGGAGGGGGAGGGCGAGCGGGATGCGGCGGCCGCTGCGGATGCCGCCGGCGGCCTCCCGGACGGCCTGATCAGTGATCAGATTCAGTGTGCCGATCTCATCGTCCGCTCCCCAACGCCCCCAGTTGTTCACGCGTTTGGCGATGTCGTGGAACTCCTGCGGCAGGGGCATGTGCCCTCCTCGGGGTGGCCGGGTTCGGTTCGGCCCGGGGTCTTGTGTTCGTACCGGGTCTGCTCAAAAATCTAACGGTCCGTCAGAAACTGCGGGAGGGGTCACGGCATGGGGAACTTCTTGGCCGGCAAAGTGATCGCCGTAACGGGGGCGGGCCGCGGCATCGGCCGGGCGGTCGCCCTCGCCTGCGCGGAACAGGGCGCACAGGTGGTCGTCAACGACTACGGGGTCTCCATCGAGGGCGGCGAACCCAGCAGCGAGGTCGCCGAGTCCGTGGTGAAGGAGATCGAGGCAGCGGGCGGAGTCGCGACCGCGGTCGCCGACGATGTGTCGACCATGGCCGGCGGCCAGCGGATCGTGGACACCGCGCTGGCGCAGTACGGGCGGATCGACGGTGTGGTGTGTGTGGCCGGGATTCTGCGGGAGCGGATGCTCTTCAACATGACCGAGGAGGAGTGGGACCCGGTGGTCGCCACTCATCTGAAGGGGACGTTCACGGTGTTCCGGGCGGCGGCTGCGGTGATGCGGCGCCAGAAGTCCGGGACCCTTGTGGGCTTCACCAGCGGGAACCACCAGGGGTCGGTTTCCCAGGCCAACTACGCGTCCGCGAAGGGCGGGATCATCTCGCTGGTGCGGAGCGCCGCGCTCGGGCTGCACAAGTACGGGGTGACGGCCAACGCGGTGGCGCCCGTCGCCCGGACGCGGATGTCGGCGCAGGTGCCGATGGAGCTGACGGAGATCGGTGCGCCGGAGGATGTGGCGGCGCTGGTCGTCTATCTGCTGAGCGAACGGGCCCGGGAGATCACCGGGCAGGTCTATACGGTCGCCGGGCCGAAGATCGCCGTATGGGCCCAGCCGGTGGAGCTGCGCTCCGTATATGCCGAGGGGGGCGGGTGGACGCCGGAGCGGGTGGCGGAGGTGTTGCCCGGGTCCGTGGGGACGGATCCGATGCCGATGCTGGGGCGGGTTTCGGCGATGGCTTCCGCCGCCAAGGCGAAGGCGCGGCCGAATCAATAGGTGCCCCGGCCGTGCGTTGCCGGGTGCGGCGCCGTGGTGGTTCTTGTGGCCGCTGCGCGGGGCTGTTGGGGTGCGGGGACGGGCCTCCGGGGCCGGTGTCCAGGGCTGCTTCGCTCTACGTCCTGGACACCGGCCCCTCCGGCCCGTCCCCCGTGGTGGGTGGGAAATGCCGGGTGGGGGCGTGCAGGGGAGGGCGTCGTGGACTTTGGGTTCGGGCAAGAGGACGAGGCCTTTCGGGCGGCGGCCCGGGAGTGGCTTTCGGGGCATCTCGTCGGGCCGTACGCCGAGATGGCAGGGAAGGGCGGTCCCGGGAGCGAGCACGAGGGGGCCGGGGTGCGGCGGGCGTGGGAGCGGGAGCTGGGGGGTGGGGGGTGGATCGGGCTCGGGTGGGAGTGCGCGGAGGGCGCGTACGGGAACCGGTCGGGGAGCCTGACCCAGCAGGTCGTGTGGGCCGAGGAGTACGCGCGGGCCGGGGCGCCGGGGCGGGTGGGGCACATCGGGGAGAACCTGCTCGCGCCGACGCTGATCGCGGAAGGGGACGAGGCGCAGCGGCGGCGGTTTCTGCCGGCCATCGCCCGGGGCGAGGAGCTGTGGTGCCAGGGCTACAGCGAGCCGGAAGCGGGGTCGGATCTGGCGGGGCTGCGCACGGTGGCGGTCCGCGACGGTGCCGGCCATCGCGTCAGCGGGCAGAAGATCTGGACGTCGCTGGCCAGGGAGGCCGACTGGTGCTTCGTGCTGGCGCGGACGGATCCGGGGGAGCGGCGGCACCGGGGGCTCTCGTTCCTGCTGGTGCCCATGGACCAGCCGGGGCGGATCGAGGTGCGGCCGATCCGGCAGATGTCGGGGACGGCGGAGTTCAACGAGGTGTTCTTCGACGGGGCGCTGGCCCCGCATGTGGTGGGCGGGGAGGGCGCGGGCTGGCGGGTGGCGATGGGGCTGCTGGCGCGGGAGCGGGGGGTGTCCACGCTCGTGCAGCAGATCGGGTTCGCCACGGAGCTGGCCGCCGTGATCGCAGCCGCGGTCCGTGGTGGGGCGCTGCGGGATCCGGTGCTGCGCGGTCAACTCATCGAGCAGTGGGCCGAGTTGCAGGTCATGCGGTGGAACGCGCTACGGACCCTGGGGGCCGCCGGGGACGCGGGTGCGCCGAGTGTGGCGAAGCTGCTGTGGGGCGGCTGGCACCAGCGGCTCGGGGAGCTGGCGATGCGGGTGCGGGGCGCCGCGGCGGCGCTCGGGCCCGTGGACTGGACCGCGCAGGCGCCGTACGAACTGGACGCGCTCCAGCGGCTGTTCCTGTTCACCCGGGCCGACACCCTCTACGGCGGCTCGGACGAGATCCAGCGCAACATCATTGCCGAGCGTGTGCTCGGCCTGCCCAGACTGGAGCGGTGATGAGAGGCGTCATATTCGACGGCGAGCAGCCCCGGGTCGTGGACGATCTGGAGGTGCGGGACCCGGGCCCGGGTGAGGTGCTGGTCGGGATCCGGGCCGCGGGGCTGTGTCACAGCGATCTGTCGGTGGTCGACGGGACCATTCCGTTTCCGGTGCCGGTGGTGCTGGGTCACGAGGGCGCGGGGGTGGTCGAGGCCGTGGGCGCGGGGGTCGGCCATGTGGTCCCCGGTGATCATGTCGCGCTGTCGACGCTGGCCAACTGCGGGGCGTGCGCGGAGTGCGACCGGGGGCGGCCGACGATGTGCCGGAAGGCGATCGGGATGCCCCAGAAGCCGTTCCGGCGGGGTGAGCGCGAGCTGTTCAGCTTTGCGTCGAACTCGGCGTTCGCGGAGCGTACGGTCGTCAAGGCGGTGCAGGCCGTGAAGATCTCCGAGGAGATTCCGCTGACCTCGGCCGCGCTGATCGGGTGCGGGGTGCTGACCGGTGTCGGCGCGGTGCTCAACCGGGCGAAGGTGGACCGCGGGGACTCGGTCGTGGTGATCGGGGCCGGCGGGATCGGCCTCAATGTTCTCCAGGGGGCGCGGATCGCCGGGGCGTCGGTGATCGTGGCGGTGGACGCCAACCCCGCGAAGGAAGCGGTGGCGCGGCAGTTCGGGGCGACGCACTTCATCGATGCGTCGGCGGTGTCCGACAGCGTCAAGGCGGTGAAGGGGATCCTGCCGACCGGCGCCGACCATGCCTTCGAGTGTGTGGGCAGCACCCGGCTGATCCGGCAGGCCATCGATCTGCTGGACCGGCACGGCCAGGCGGTGCTGCTCGGGGTGCCGCCGGCCACCGCGGAGGCCTCGTTCCTGGTGTCGTCGATGTATCTGGACAAGTCGATCCTGGGCTGCCGTTACGGGTCGGCGCGGCCCCAGCGGGACATCGCGCTGTACGCCCGGCTGTACCGCGAAGGACGGCTGCTGCTGGACGAGTTGGTGACCCGGACGTATCCGGTGGAGGACTTCGCGCAGGCGGCGGACGATGCGCATCATGGGCGGGTGGCCCGGGGTGTGCTGACCTTCGGACCGGTCCCCGATACGGCCCTGGCCCGAACCTGATGAACCCTGGCCTTCCGGCCACTCGTGCCGCCCGGGGGTGACGGACGAAGCTGCTCCGGTGACCCAGACACCACCCGAACTGCCCCTGCGCACGACGGACCCCGCCCCTGCCCCCGTGCCCCGTCGGCGGCGCCCGCACCGGGCCTGGTCCGTCGCGGCCGTCACCTTCCTCACCATCATCGGTGCCGCCGGTTTTGCCTCCCTCCCCGGCCTGCTCATCGATCCGCTGCACGCCGAGTTCCACTGGTCGCGCGGCACCATCGGCTTCGCGGTGTCGGTGAACCTCGCGCTCTACGGGCTGACGGCGCCGTTCGCCGCCGCGCTGATGGACCGGTTCGGTATCCGGCGGGTGGTGGTGGTCGCCCTGACCGTGATCGCGACCGGCGCTGGTCTGACCGTCTTCATGACGGCGAGCTGGCAACTCGTCCTGTACTGGGGTGTGCTGGTCGGCCTGGGCAGCGGCTCGATGGCGCTGGCCTTCGCGGCGACGGTCACCGGCCGCTGGTTCACCGCCCGGCGCGGGCTGGTCACCGGCATCCTCACCGCGGCCGGCGCCTCCGGACAGCTGGTCTTCCTCCCGGTCCTCTCCTGGATCGTCGACCGGCACGACTGGCGGCCGGCCGCGGTGACCGTCGCGCTCGCCGCGCTCGCCGTCGTCCCGCTGGTGTGGCTGCTGCTGCGCGACCACCCGGCGGATGTGGGCGTCGCACCGTACGGGGCGACGGAGTTCCTCCCCAAGCCGCCGCCCCGGCGGGGTGCGGCCCGGCGCGCCGTACGGGTGCTGGTCTCGGCGGCCTTCCCCCACTCTCGGCTTCGCTCGAGCGGGAGGACCCCCATGGGTCCGTTCTGGCTGCTGGCGGGCACCTTCGCGATCTGCGGTGCCACGACGAACGGCCTGGTCAAGACACACTTCGTGCCCGCGGCGCACGACCATGGCATGCCGATGACGGCTGCTGCTTCGCTGCTCGCGGTGATCGGCATCTTCGATATCGCCGGCACCATCGCGTCCGGCTGGTTCACCGACCGCTTCAACACCCGCCGGCTGCTTGCCACCTACTACGGGCTGCGCGGCCTGTCGCTGATGTTCCTGCCGCTGCTGCTGTCCGACAGCGTCCACCCGCCGATGGTCTTCTTCATCGTCTTCTACGGCCTCGACTGGGTGGCGACCGTCCCGCCGACCCTCGCCCTGTGCCGCGAGTATTACGGGGACGACAGCGCGATCGTCTTCGGCTGGGTGCTGGCCGCCCACCAGGTGGGCGCCGCGCTGATCGCCTTCCTGGGCGGTCTGGCGCGCGATGCGTTCGGTACGTACAACCCGGTCTGGTACGCGTCGGGCGCGCTGTGTGCCGTCGCGGCGCTGATGGCCCTGGTCATCCGGGAGCGGCACCGTGGCGGTCCGCCCGCCCATCCCACGGAAAGGGGTCAGCTCGCAAACGCCGGGCCAAGTTAACGCAATGACGAGAACCCTGAGCGGCCGAGACTGCTGAATCCATGTGATCTCTCATCCCTACGTCAGCTGACGGATGATTCGCCTCCTTCCGGTTCCTAGGTTGGGATTCGCGACGAGCTGCAGGGGCCGGGCTCCGGGTTGTCTGAGCATCATGTCCGCCCATTCACCTCTCCGGTCCTCCTTTGCGGCCCACGCGTCTTGTCGCGGGTAAGCAATCCAGCCAACGGGGCCGGCCGCAGCGCATGGCCTCTGTGAGGAGAAAGAGAGATCGTGGTTATTCGGTTCCCCCGACGCAGCCCGGTGCGGCGTGCGGTCGCCGCACCGCTGGCGACCGCCTTCACCGCCCTCGCCCTCGGGGCCTCGCCCCTCGCGGCCGGCACCGCTCATGCAGCGCCGCAGCCGCGCTGTGATGACACCAAGGCCGGCGCTTGCTTCACCTTCAACCCTCTGGGGGTGAATCAGTTTGTGGCCTCGGACCCGCAATCGCCTGGCGATGACCACCTCGTTCTGAAAAGCTTCCTGTCGGCGGACGGGCAACCGAATGCGGGTATTAGCTGGGAAGCCACTCCTCTGGGAGGCGGGAACTTCCACTTCACCAACGAGGGCACCGGCCAAAAGATCCAGGTTCATATCACGCAGGTGGCCACGTACCCCAACCAGCCCAGTCAGTCCGACCGCGGCGAAACCACCTACTGGAAGCCCGCTGAGTACGTGGTCCGCGGCACCTCCGGCAAGTGCATCGACAGCAAGGCTGGGAACGAGACCAGCCCGCTGCCGGTGTTCAGGGAGTGCGACCGCAGCGACAACCAGAAGGTCCAGTTCGGTGACCTATACGGAGGTGACCGTATCGAGAAGTTCCTGGTCGCCAACGGGGCCTGATTGACGGCTTCGCCCTCTGTTCACCGGGGTCGCCGGGATCGACGGGGTCGCCGGAGTCGCCGGGTCGGTGCCGAGGGCCTCGACGCGGCCGACCACGAGGAGATGGTCGCCGCCGGTGAGGTTCGCGCGACGAGTTGAAGGGGCCGGGTGCAGGAACGCGAGCAACCATGTCTGCCACATCACCTGCCCGATCTGCCTTTACGGTCCACAGGCCTTGTCGCGGGTACTACGCAATCAGCCCAACGGAGCCGACTGCACAGTACGGCTTCCGTGAGGAGAAAGAGAGACCATGGTTATTCGGTTCCCCCGACGCAGCCCGGAGCGGCGTCCGCTTTCCGCACCGCTGGCGACCGCCCTCGCCGTAGTTGCCCTCGGGGTATCGCCCCTCGCTGCCGGCACAGCCCATGCGGAGGAGGGTGCGCCCCCGCTCCCGGTGAAGTGCGAGACCAGCTATGACGGCGCTTGCACAGTCATTCGCCCCTTGGAGACGAATGAGGCGGTGGGACTCTCCAACCCGGAGTCGATGGAGAGCGGCCTCGCACTCAAGGATTCCAGTTCCAATTGGGACACTCGCTGGGCAATGATTGCTCACGGAAAAGGGAACTTCCGCGTCGAAAACCAGGACAATCCTGCTATGGCCATGGAAGTTCACATCAAGCGGGCAGTCACCCACGAGGGCAAGCCCCACGAGTACGTGTTCCAGGACAGGAGCGGCACCGAGGTAAACGGCAGATGCTTGGACAAGGACGGGGGCCCAGCGTTCAGGGCGTGCGTCGACGGAAGTGCCAGCCAGAAGTGGGTGTTCTCTCACGAAAGCACCGGGGCTAACAATGCTTCCGTAATCGAGAAGTTCCTGGCCGATCACGGGTCCTGATGCACGGTGCTTACCCCGCCGGCTGGGCCCCCACCCCCATCATCCCGGGAGAGGGTGATGGGGGTGGGATCACGGGGGAATGGGGGGGCATAGCGGCCGTCGCTGCGGCCGGAGCCGGGGACGGGGCCGGGGGGAATCGGCCGCGCAGGCAAGGGAGTTGGCAGGGGAGGCCGGGGCGGCCGGACCGTACGGTCCCCGCGGGGGCCCGGCGCATCGTCCGGCTGGCCCGCACCGTCGTGGGCGGCGGTTTCCTGGCTGCTTTGTCACCGGGGGGACGGCTGCGGTGGCACGGGCAGTTGGAAGCCGGCGCGGGCCTGGGGGGGCGACCTGCGTGTCGAACTGGGTGGCGGCTGCGGGGGCGTGTGGTATCTCGGCGGCACTGACCCTTTACTGCTTCGCGGGCGATCCGGACGAGTGGAATCGCCAAGTCCTGAAAGCGAGGCGGGGGCTGAATGTGCCGTGGCCCCTGGATCTCTAAGTCAGTTGGCGGATGAATTGTCCGCCACGCGGTCCCTACGTTGAGGTTCGCGCGACGAGTTGAAGGGGCCGGGTACAGGAACGCGAGCAACCATGTCTGCCACATCACCTGCCCGATCTGCCTTTACGGTCCACAGGCCTTGTCGCGGGTACTACGCAATCAGCCCAACGGAGCCGACTGCACAGTACGGCTTCCGTGAGGAGAAAGAGAGACCATGGTTATTCGGTTCCCCCGACGCAGCCCGGGGCAGCGCCCGCTCGCCACACCGCTGGCTACCGCCCTCGCCGTAGTCGCCCTCGGGGTATCGCCCCTCGTAGTCGGCATGGCCCATGCAGCGGAGAATCCGACCGCGCCGACGTGCGACGACAGCAATCCCGGAGATTGCGTGGCCTTCAGCCCCTTGGGAGCGAGCAAGTACCTGGGAGTCACCGGTCCGCAAGCATCGGCCGGCAACAGTTTCACCTGGCAGGCCTACATGGGGGAAAACGGGGAAGTCAATTGGGGCGCTCTCTTGACGGTCAGGTCTGAGGGAGGTGGGAAATTCCGTCTGGTCAGCAAGACCGGCGGCCAAACGAGCGAGCTTCTCCACCTCAAGCTGGTCAAGGCCCACGACCTTCTGCCCAACGAGTATCAGATCCTCAACGAATCCGGCAGTTGCCTGAACGGCAAGACCACCCCTGAGCCGCAGTTCGGTGGCTGCAACGACAGTGATGACGTGCGGTTCCACGTCATGAAGCACAGCCCGACAGCCGGCGGACTCGATATGAGTGCCACGGAGGCGTTCCTGGCCCGCGGCGGGGCCTGACCGATGGCATCGGGGGCGAGGCATCAGCTTCGCCCCCTTTCGCCGGTGTCGTCGTGGCCGTACCACCGCCCCTCAAGGATGGAAGTGCCCGAAGGCCCCCCGGTGGAAGAGGAGCGGGCCGTTCCCGGCGGCCGCCGGGTCCGTGCCGAGGGCCTCGACCCGGCCGACCACGATGAGATGGTCACCGCCGGTGTGGACGGCCTGGACCGTGCAGTCGATCCAGGCGGGGACGTCCGCCAGCCGCGGTGAACCGGTCACCGGCGCGGCCTCGTGGGCGACGCCGGCGAACTTGTCGCCGCCGCTGACCGCGAACCCGCGGCACAGGTCGCCCTGTCCGGCGCCGAGGATGTTGACGCAGAACACCCCGGTGCGGGCGATCCGCGGCCAGGTGGTCGACGTACGCGCCACCATGAACGTCACCAGCGGCGGGTCAAGTGAGAGCGAGGCGAAGGACTGGCAGGCGAAACCGGCCGGTCCCGGCTCTCCGGGGGACGTGATGACCGTGACGCCGCTGGCGAAGTGCCCCAGGACGGAGCGGAATTCGGCCGGGTCCAGGGGGGCGCGCTCGTCCTCCCGTACGGCGCGCAGCGCGGGCCGTGGCAGAGCGGGGGCGGGGGACGGTGCGGCGGCCGTGGTGGGCGCGCCGACGGAGCGTAGGTACCGCACGGCCGCGGCCGCCATTCCAGCGTGTCCCATCATGACGTTATTGAATCTGATGGTGCATCAGATGTGAAGACGCAAGGAGCTGCCGCCACCCGCACGTGTGGTTTCCCGGTGGTTTACGGCTGATCTACGGTGGATTCGGGGGAGATTGGGGACTGCATTCCTGATTGCGTGTCGTCCGCGCGGGTAGCGTCCACTCCGGCCGCGTCCGTAGCCGAGCACGGGGGAGAGTTCCGGTACATGGCCGATGCGACACCGTCATCAGCTTCGCCTGCCGCGTCACCCACCTTCGACGAGGTCTTCTGTGGGCTGCTGCCCCGGCTGTACCGGAGGGCGGTGATGCTGGCCGGATCGAGACAGTCCGCGGAGGATGTGGTGCACGAGGCCTATCTCAAACTCGCGGCCCGCCCCCAGCGCTTCCTCGCCCATCCGGAGCCGTACGCCTATGCCTTCACTGCCGTGCTCAACGTCGCCCGCGACGCCTACCGCAAGGACCGGCGCCAGGTGCTGGTCGACGGTATGGAGGGCGTCGAGGAGGCCGGTGCGGGAGGGGGCGCCGGTGGGGTGTCCGGTGGGGCGCCCGGCGGCTGGGACGGCGGGGTGGAGCGGCGGCAGGCCGAGATCGAAGCGGTGCGCCTGTTGGGGAGGTTGTCGCACCGGCAGGCCGGCATCGTCATCCTCGTCGACCTCGACGGCTACACCATCGACCAGGCCGCGAAGATCATGAAGGTGCATCGTGGCACCGCCGCCCGCCATCGCGCCCGTGCGCTGGACAGGCTGCGCGCCTACCTCGTTGAATCGGAGCACGGGCAGGCCGGGAGGTGAACGGCACGGTGGGCGTGGGGCCACGCTACGACGGCGGTGCGGGCGGTGCGGGTGGCGACGGCCGGGACTTCGGCGGTGGCCGGGGCGACGGGGCCGGTGACGATGCCGAGGCGCTGCTGCGCGCCCGGCTACGGCTCGCGGACGAACAGATCGAGACACCGCCCGGCCTGTGGGACCGCATCAGGAAACCGGGTGCGGAGCAGGCGCCCGCCGTGGTGCCGCTGCCCCAGAGGCGGCCGCGCATGGTCATGCTCGTGGTGGCGGCGGCGGTGGCCGCGGTGGCACTGGGGGTGTGGTGGCTGGTGCGTCCCGGGCCCGTCACTCTGCAGCCGGCGGGGCCGACCCCGACGGTGAAGATCACGGTCTACAACAGCGAACAGGCCTGCCGCGCGGGCCGCTCCCTGGAGTGCGCGCTGCGGCTGGCCAACGACCCGCACGCCAAGTACGCCGCGCGCGGCAATTCCGCCGGCCGGGTCTGGCACGGCGATGCGCTGGCCGCGCGCTGTGTGGTGACGGACGGCCGGATGGTCCGCGACGAAGCGGGCATCACCTCCACCCGCTGGTATCTGGTCACCAGCGGGCAGGGGGTGCGGGGCTGGCTGCCGGGGGTGCGGACGCGGAACACCCGTGAGGTGCCGGAGTGCCCTGCCGGGGTGCAGTAGGCCCACGGGGCCGGGGCTCCGGGAAGGTCAGCGCCCCCGGAACGCCGGGCGGCGTCGCGCCACGAAGGAGGCGACACCCTCCTGTGCGTCCGCCGTCGTCATATTGATCTCCTGGGCGGTGGCCTCGGCGGCGAAGGCCGTGCCACGGTCGGTGTCGAGCGAGGCGTTGACCAGCTGTTTGGTCAGAGCCAGGGCGCGGGTCGGGCCGGCCGCCAGCCGTTCGGCCCACTCCCGGGCCGTCTTCGCCAGCTCGCCGTCCGGCACGACCCGGTTGACCAGACCTAGCCGTTCCGCTTCGGCGGCCGGTAGGGCGTCCCCGAAGAACATCAGCTCCTTGGCGCGCTGCGGGCCGATCAGCCGCGGCAGGAGGTAGGCGCCGCCGCCGTCCGGGACCAGGCCGCGGCGGACGAACACCTCGATGAAGCGGGCCGATTCGGCAGCCAGCACCAGATCGCAGGCGAGCGCGAGATGGGCGCCGAGCCCGGCCGCGGTGCCGTTGACGGCGGCGATGACCGGCTTTTCGCAGTCCAGCACCGCCGTGATGAGCCGCTGGGCGCCGCCCCGGATCAGCCGGGCGACATCACCGGCGACCCGCTCACCGGTCGAGGGCGATCCGCGCAGATCGGCGCCGGCACAGAAGCCCTTGCCGGTCGCGGTGAGGACGACAGCCCGGACGTCCGGGTCGGCGGAGGCGTCGGCGAGCCGGCCGATGAGGCGTTCGCGCTGGTCCCGGGTGAGGGCGTTCATCGCGTCCGGCCGGTTGAGGGTGATCCACGAGACGCCGTTGTCAGTGGTGTGCAGTATCAATGAATCGGCGGGTTCGGCGGGTTCGGCGGGTTCGATGGGTTCCGCGGGTTCGGCGTGGTCGGTGCAGCCGGCGGGCTCGCCGGGCTCGGCGGAGTTGGCGGGGGGAACGGAACCGGGGGGAGGCGAGGGGGTCATGGGGGAGCGGCTCCAGAGGGTGCGGTCGGGGTGGTCGGGGTGGTCGGGGCGGTCGCGGCGACTGGCGGCGTGGTGGCCGGGGCTGTGGGTGCGGGTGTGGGCGTGGGGCCAGGTGCGAGCGCGGGTGCGGGTGTGGTCAAGGGCAGACGGCGAGCGCGTCGAGGGCCACGGCGCCCTGTCCGCGCGGCAGCACCACCAGCGGGTTGATGTCCAGCTCGGCCAGCTCGTCACCGAGCTCAAGCGCCATCCGCTGCACTCTCAGGACGACCTCGACCAGCGCGTCGATATCCGCGGGCGGCGCTCCGCGCACGCCGTCCAGGAGGGCGCGGCCGCGGAGTTCGTCGAGCATGGCGCGTGCCTGGTCCTCACCGAAGGGCGGTACGCCCACCGCGACATCCTGCAGGACCTCCACGAGCACCCCGCCGAGGCCGACGGTCACGGTCGGCCCGAAGAGGCTGTCGCGGGTGACGCCGACGACCATCTCGACACCCCGCTCGATCATCTGGCAGACCAGTACCCCGTCCAGCGGGACGTCCTCGTAGCGGGCGATGTCGGTGAGCTCGCGATAGGCGTCCCTGACCTGGCTGGCCGAGGTCAGGTGGACCTTGACCAGGCCGAGTTCGGTCTTGTGCGCGAGCTGCGGCCCGGAGGCCTTCATGACCACGGGATAGCCGACCAGGCTCGCGGCCCGTACGGCCGCCGCCGCGCTCGTCACCAGCTGTTCGCGCGGGACCCGGATGCCGTAGGCGCGCAGCAGCTGCTTCGCCGCGTGCTCGCTGAGCTGCTGACCCGGACGCATCAGGGCGTGCGCCTTGCGCGCGGACGGGGACAGGACGCGGGGGGCGTCGTCGAAGGGGGAGCGGTAGCCGTCGACGAAGCGGTGGTGGTCGAGATAGGCGCGGACCGCGGTGATGCAGTTGGCGAAGGTGCGGAAGGTCGCCACCCGCGAGGAGCCGAGGAGGGTGCGGCGGTAGGCGTCCTCCGTCCCGACCGGCGAGCCCCACACCACACACACCAGCTTGTCCGTCTGCTCCGCCGCGTCCACCAGGTCCTGCGCGAGCTTGTCGCTCATCGGCGGGAAGGGGCCGGTGATCGGGCAGATCAGTATGCCGATGGAGGGGTCGGCCAGGATGGCGTCGAGGATCTTGCGGCCGCGCCAGTCACCGACCGGGTGCCCGCCGTTGTCGACCGGGTTGGTGACGTCGAGGTACTCCGGTATCCACTGGTGCAGTTCGGCCTGCTTGGCGGCGCCGAGGGCGGGCAGCCGCAGGCCGGCCGCGGTCGCCAGATCGGAGAAGTGGGCGCCGGTGCCACCGGAGATCGAATAGACGGCGACGCCCTCGGCGGCGGGCTTCCTGGCGCGGGCCAGCAGCGCCGCGGTGTCCTGCAGCTCGTCGAGCCCGTCCACCCGGATCACACCGAACTGCCGCATCGCGGCGTCCACGACCTCGTCCGCGCCGGTGAGCTTGCCGGTGTGCGAGGCGGCCGTCCGGGCGCCGGTCTCGGTGCGGCCGACCTTGACGGCGACGACGGGCACCTTGTTACGGGCGGCGCGGTCGGCGGCCAGCAGGAAACTGCGGCCGTCCTTGAGGCCTTCCACATACGCGGCGATGGCACCGACCTCGGGACGGGTGGCGAAGTAGGAGAGGAAGTCGGCGGTCTCCAGATCGGCCTCGTTGCCCGTGGGGGCCCAGTGCGAAAGGCGGATGCCCAGTTCCTGGAGGCTGAAGACGGGACGGCCCTGGTGGCCTGACTGGGTGATGAGGGCGATGGCCGGGCCGTCGAGGTCTTCCCGGAACTTCTCGAAGGCGTTGAGGTTGGTGTTCGGGCCGAGCAGCCGCAGGCCGGAGCGGGCGACGGCCTCGGCCAGCCGGGCCTGGGCGGCTGCACCGCGCTCGCCGGTCTCGGCGAACCCGGAGGCGAAGGCCACCGCGAACTTCACCTTGGCCTCGGCGAGTTGCTCGATGACCGGCAGCGGGTCGCCGACCAGGAGGACCGCGAGGTCGACGGGTTCCGGCAGATCGGCGACGGTGGCGTGGCAGGGCTGCCCGAAGACCTGGGTGCGTCCCGGATTGACGGGGTGGAGCCGGGCGCCGACCCGTTCCGCCCAGGCGATCAGCTGACGGGTGATGCCGGTGTTGGGGCGGCCCTCGCGGTCCGAGGCGCCGATCACCGCCACGGACTCGGGCCGGAAGAACCGGTCCAGGTCGGGCACCGGAGCGTGCAGTGGACGGCCGCTGACGTCCCGGTCGACGGGGCAGGCGCCCTGTCCCCCGCCGTCGCGGTGCGGTTCACTCATGCCGTGGACGGTGTGTGGTGGTTGCTCCCCACAGGCCACGACGCGGGCCGGCCGGGAGTGAGTGGTGAGGGTGCCGTGAGTCGATCCAAGCATCGCAGACGCCCGCTCCTGTGTGACGGCTCTCATTAACTGACGCATAGTCAGATTACTGAACTGACGGCATGTCAGGAATGGTTCTGCAGGGGAAAGCTTGTCCGCCCTCGGTCATTACGGGGCAAGGAGGGGTGCACCGGGGCCCTTGCGGGGCACCAGGGCCCTTGCGGTGCGCCGGGACCCTTGCCGGGCACCGGGGCCCTTGCGTACCCGGCCCGCTTCCGCTGAACTGACGTATCGTCAGGAACGAGTGGGGGTGGGGTGGGCGTCCGGCGCGCGGTGTACGGCGCCGGCACCCGGCACCCGGTACGGCAGTGGGAGGGTGTGCGGGATGCGGACGATCCGGCCCGGTGAGGCTCTGGTGCAGATGATCCATGACGGGACGGAGCAGGGGCAGGGGCAGAACGCCATGATGGCGCTGATCTCCCTCGTCGCCCCGTTCACGATGAGCCGGCGATGAGCCGGCAGACAGGGTCGCTCGACGAGGTGCTGGGGGTGTTCCAGTGAGGTCCGCGCGTTTCGACCTGCCGGAGGTGGATGCTTTCACCCGGCCGTACTGGGACGCGGCGGCCGAGGGGCGGCTGCTGCTGCGCCGCTGCCGGGCCGGGGGCTGTGGTGCGGCCCACCACTATCCGCGCGAGTTCTGCCCGTATTGCTGGAGCGAGGACGTCGGCTGGGAGCCGGCCACCGGCCACGCCACCCTCTATACCTGGTCCGTCGTGCACCGTAACGATCTCCCGCCGTTCGGCGGCCGGGTCCCGTACGTCGCGGCCGTGGTCGATCTCGCCGAAGGCCCCCGGATGATGACCGAGATCACCGACTGCCCGGAGCGGGAGCTCCGGATCGGGATGCCGCTCGTGGTGCACTTCCGGGAAGCGGGCGGGGACGAAGGCGAAGGCGAAGGCGGGGGCGAGGGCGAGGGTGCGGGCGAGGGAGTCGCGTTCGCTGTCCCTGTCTTCCGGCCTGTGTGAACGCGCGTCCTCGGGGCCCGGTGTGAACCCGCGTCCTCGGGCCCGGCACCCTTGACCTGGCTCCACCGCACCCCGGCGCCGCCCCCGGTCTCCACATGCCCACATGTCTGACGCCCCTGCCCTGGCGCCCCCTGTGACCACATGCCCGACGCCCCTGCCTGGCGCCGCCGTACCTGTGCGTTGCCGTACGCCGGTGTCGCCGTCCCCGTGCGCCGCCGTACCCCGGCGTCGCCGACCCGTGCCCCCGTGTGCCCGTGCCCGGTGCCCCCGGCCCCGCCCAGCACCCCGGTGAATTCCGGTGGCGGGCCGGCCGGGCCCGAGGCATGCTGTGGCCGTGCTGATTCGTGAGGCGACCGCGGCCGACTGGCCCGCCATCTGGCCCTTCTTCCACACCATCGTGGCGGCCGGGGAGACCTACACCTATCCGCGAGACCTCGACGAGGCGACGGCCCGCGAGATGTGGGTGCTGACGCCGCCCGGCCGCACGGTCGTCGCCGTCGACGACTCCGGCACCGTCCTCGGTACGGCCAAGATGAACCCCAACCACATGGGCGGCGCCTCGCATATCGCCAGCGCCAGTTTCATGGTCGATCCGCAGTGCGCCGGACGCGGCGTCGGCCGGGCCCTGGGGGAGCACGTATTGGCCTGGGCCCGCGCCGAGGGCTACCGCGCGATGCAGTTCAACGCCGTGGTGGAGACCAACGCCGGCGCCGTCACGCTCTGGAAGTCCCTCGGCTTCCAGATCATGACGACCCTCCCCGAGGGCTTCCGGCACCCCACCGAGGGCTATGTGGGGTTGCACATCATGTATCAGCAGCTGTGAGGGTGAGGCGGGCCCGCACCGGTCACGCCTCACCGCACGGCGCGAGCGGGTGCCGTCCCAGCCGTCCGAGCCGTTCCAGTCGCTCGTGGCGCCTCAGCCGTCCGAGCCGCTCGTGGCGCCTCAGCCGTCCGAGCCGCCCCAGCCGCCCGTGCCTCACGGCCAGAGCAGTTCCTTCGCCCAACACCCGTTCACATAGCGGTAGTTGAGCCGTACGTGACGGCGCTGCGCATCGCCCTGGAAGAACTCGACCTCCTCGGGGCGCAGCACATACAGCGTCCAGCTCGGCACCGGCGCCTCCGGCTCGCGCTGGGCGCGCTCCCATGCCGCTTCCGAGGCGCGCGCCAGCTCCTGGGGCGAGCCGAGCACCTCGCTCTGCCGCCCGACCAGCGCCGCGGCCAGCGCGCCCGTGGAGCGGCGGTGCAGATCGGCCGCGCTCTCCTCGGGGCCCGCCGCGGTCACCGGCCCACGGACCCGCACCTGGCGGCCGACCGCCGGCCAGTAGAAGCCGAGCGCCGCCCGCGGCCGCACGGCCAGTTCGCGGCCCTTGCGGCTGCCGAGGTGCGAGGCGAAGTGCCAGCCGCGCTCATCGGCGTCATGCAGCATCAGGGTCCGTACGGAGGGGTCACCGGCCGAGTCCGCCGTGGCGAGCGTCATGGTGTGCGGCTCGGGGACACCGGCCTCGGCGGCCTCCCGCAGCCACTGCCGGAACAGGGGGAGCGGTTCGGCCGGGGCCGCCGCCGGGTCGAATGACGGCAGTGCGACGTCCCAGACCCGCAGCCCGCGCAGCAGCTCGCGGAACGCCTGGGCGTCCGCGTCGCCGGAGTGGTGCGACGGCGTGCCGGCGGGGGTGGCGTCCGGTGAGTCCTGGTGCGCGGGGTGCTCGGTCATGTCAGGCAGCGTACGTCGGGCTCCCGGCGGCCGGAGTGTGGCCGGCGGCCGGACCGTGAGCGGTGGCCGGAGCGTGAGCGGCGGCCGGACCGTGGCCGGCGGCCGGACCGTGAGCGGTGGCCGTGCCCGGTGCCGGATGGGCCTTGAGGGTGATCGCGTTGGCGCCCCGCTGTACGTCCTCGGCGATCTTCTTCGCGACCAGGTTCTTCCACGGCATGTGCGGCAGGATCCGCATCATCAGATGCCGGAACCGGATCTGCCGCCAGGTGTCCGCGGTCATTTCCCCGGCGAACTTCGCCGCCAGCGCGTGATTGACCGCGACATAGCCGCGCATCTCCTTCTCGTACCGGCCGAACGCCTCCTCGGGGTCGCGGCCGGCCGCCGCGAGCTCCCCGGCCAGTACATACGCGCCGACCAGCGCCATCCCCGTACCCTGCCCGGACGCCGGTGAGGCGCAGTGCGCGGCGTCGCCGAGCAGCACCACCCGGCCGCGCGACCAGCGGTCCATCTCGATCAGCTGCAGTCCGTCGAAGTAGAAGTCGTCCGCCTCGCGGGCCGCTTCGAGCAGCCGCGGGACCTCCGTCCACCCTGCGGACGGGGAGACACCCACCTCCTTGAACGCCTCCTTCAGCAGGGCCAGTTGCTCTGTCCTGTTCCGGTGGTCGTAGGCCAGCCGAGGTGAGCGGAAGGAGAGCAGGCCCTTGGCCGCCGGGTCACCGGCCGAGCTGTAGATGCAGATCAGCTTGCCGGGTACGGCGTGGTACAACTCCTCGCGGTCCAGGCCGAGTTCGTTCGGCACGGAGAATGCGGCGATATACGCCCCGAGGTGTCGTACGAACTGCTCCTCCGGGCCGAAGGTCAGCCGCCGGACGTTCGAGTGCAGACCGTCCGCGCCGACGACGAGGTCGAAACGGCGGGGCGCACCGTGCTCGAAGGTGACCGCGACACCGCCGGTTCCGCCGGGGCCATGGCCCTCTTGGCCCTCTTGGTCCTCTTGGCGCTTGTGGTGCTCGTGGTGCCGGCGGTCGTTGTGGCCCTGGCGGCCGTCGTGGCGGCCGTATTGGCGATCGCCCGACCGCTCGGTGAGGGACGTGATCGAGTCACCGAAGACGTACTCGACGTCCGCCCGGGTGCGTTCGTAGAGGATGCGCGCCAGGTCACCCCGCATGATCTCGTCGTCCCGGCCGACCCGGGCGCTGAAGATGCCGGCGGGGAGAGTGGCGATCCGCTTGCCGTCGTCGTTCACATACGCGCCGGTCCGCATGTCCGTACTGGCGCGCTGGATGTCCTCCAGGATGCCCATCCGTTCGGCGACCTCAATGGCCGCACCCCGGATGTCGACCTTGTATCCGCCGGTCCGCAGCTCGGGGGCGCGCTCGACGACGGTCACCGCGAAGCCGTAGCGGTGCAGCCAGTGGGCGAGCGCCGGGCCGGCGATGCTCGCGCCGGATATCAGCACGGTCCGTGGCCTGGTGCGGGGGGACGTCGAAGCGCTGCCGGACATGGCGGGTTCCCTTCGGGATCGTGGTGCTCCTGCAGGCTTGCGCCACACGGCGGTGGCTTTCGGTCGTGGTGCACTCGCCGACTGACGCCCCGACTATACGAGCGTCTTAAACGCTTGTCTATGACGCCCGTTCATGACGCTTATTCATGACGCCCGCGTCCGTGACGCCCGCGTCCGTGACGTCCGTTCGTGACGTTCGTCCATGCCGCTTGCTCATGGCGCTCGTGCGGGCCGCTCGTGCGGGCCGCTTGTGCGCCGGACGCCTGCGGGCCCACGGAGCGCCGGGCGCTCCAGCGCACCGGGCCGCTCTGGCGCACCGGGCCGTTCCAGCGCACCGGGCCGCTCCGGCGCCCGCTCCAGGACGCTTCCTGTCCTAGATACGCACTAGCGTCGCTCCGGGCAGTGACACCGTGAAGGAGCAGACGTTGAGCGAGATCAGCAGCAATCAGCCGCTCGGAACGCCGACTTGGATCGATCTCGGAGTCCCCGACCTGGACCGGGCGAAGGCGTTCTATGGCGCACTGTTCGGCTGGGAGTACGCGGAGCGGTCGGCGGCGACCGGGCCCTTCACGCTGTGTCTGCTGCGCGGACAGCGGGTGGCGGCGCTGCGGCCCGTCGCCGCCGCGGACGTTGAGGGCGAGTCCTGGTGGCAGCCGTATCTCGCCACGGACGACTGCGACGCCGTGGCCAAGCGGATCGTCGAGTGCGGCGGGGCGGTGCTGGTGCCGCCTTCGGACGTGGCGGGCCTGGCCCGTACGGCCGTCGTGGCGGACCCCGTCGGCGCCCGCTTCGGCCTCTGGCAGGGGCGTACGCTGCCGGGCTGTGAGCTGGTCAACGAGCCCAGCACACTGGTCCGCAATGACCTCGCGTCCCCGGACCCCGGGCCCGCCCGCCGCTTTTACACCGCCGTCTTCGACTTCACGCTCGACGGCAACGACGACCTCCCCGGCTTCGACTTCACCTTCCTGCGCCGGCCCGACGGCCACGAGATCGGCGGCGTCTTCGGCGATCCCGCGGCCCGGGCCTCCCGCTGGCAGACCGTGTTCGAGGTGGCGGACACCGATGAGCTGGCGGCCCGCGCGGTCGCCGCCGGCGGTACGGCCGGCACCCCTGAGGACGCCCCGTACGGCCGCATCGCCGCGATCGCCGACCCCTTCGGGACGGCTTTCAGCGTCATCACGCGCCCGCCCGTCGGCTGATCACGGCCGGTTCTCCGGTGTGGCGCCTCGGCTCGGGACCGCGGCGGGCCACCCTGCCGCACCCCCACCGGCCCGGCCGCCTCCCGCCCGGTCTTCCCCGGCCCGGTGCCCGGAAGGTCACCCCCGCCCCAACACCACCGTCCCCGACGAGCAGAACCAGCCGCCGGTGCCGGAGGCGACCGCGAGCTGGGGCAGCCGGCCGTCGGGTTTGCGTACCTGGCGGTCGGGGCCGGCCTCGCCGCGGAGCTGGCGTACCGCCTCGACCAGCAGGAACAGGCCCCGCATACCGGGGTGGCAGGCGGCCAGCCCGCCTCCGTCGGTGTTGACCGGCAACTCCCCGTCCCGCAGCAGCCGTCCCTTCCCGACGAACGCGCCGCCCTCGCCCTTGGCGCAGAAGCCCAGGTCCTCCAGCGTCACCAAGGTCATATAGGTGAAGGCGTCGTAGAGCTCGGCGAGGTCGATCTCGGCGGGGCGGACCCCGGCGCGGGCGAAGGCCAGCCGGCCGGAGACCGCCGCGGGGGAGACGGTGAAGTCGTCCCACTCCGACATGGTGGTGTGCGACACCGCGGTGCCCGAACCGAGTACCCATACCGGAGGTTTGGCCAGGTCCTGTACGTAGTCCTCGGCGACGAGCAGGACCGCGCAGCCGCCGTCGGAGCGAATGCAGCAGTGCAGTTTGGTGAACGGGTCGGCGATCACCGGTCCGTCCAGCACATCGTCGACGGTGATCGGGTCGCGGTACATGGCGTCCGGATTGGCCGCCGCGTTGGCGCGCGCCTGGACCGCGACCTGGGCCAACTGCTCCAGGGTGGTGCCGTATTGGTGCATATGGCGGCGGGCCGCCATGGCGTATTTGGCGATCAGGGTGTGCCCGTAGGGGACCTCGAACTGGAGCGGGCCACGGGCGCCGAAGGAGAGGTTCGAGGTACGGCGCCCGGCCTTGATGTCGGCGCGGGCGGTGGAGCCGTACACGAGGAGTACGGCGTTGGCATGGCCGGCGGCGATCGCGTCGGCGGCGTGCGCGGCGAGCACTTCCCAGGTGGCGCCGCCGACCGACGTGGAGTCGACCCAGGTGGGGTGCAGGCCCAGGTATTCGGCGACCTCGACGGGCGCGAGGGTGCCGAGGCCGGCCGAGGCGAAGCCGTCGATCACCGAACGGTCCAGTCCGCTGTCGGCGAGTGCCCGGCGGGCGGCCTGGGCGTGCAGGGCGTACGGGGTGGCCTGGTCCACGCGTCCGCAGGCGGACAGGGCGACTCCGGCGACGGCGACCTTGCGATTCCCGTAAGTGGTCCCTGAAGACATGAATCTGACGGTACATCAGATTGGGTGGGGTGGGCAGGGTGGGCAGGGCGCCGAGTGCGGCCTCCGACGGCTGCCCTCCGCCCTCCGCCTTCCGCCCCCCGCGCCCAGTGGCCTGAATGCGGCCTCGGCCGCTCCGGCCACTCCCGCTGTTCGCGCCGCGCCGCCCGAAGAGGTCAACCCAAAAGGATTATCGGAGAATCGGAGATATGCGGCGCCCTTTAAAAGACTTCCGGGGAAGGGTATTCTCACATCGCTTTGTGCATTTCGCCGGCCGCTCCAGGCTGGTTGACTGCTCGCTGTTTGCCCATACGGCGGAGCAGACATTTCCGTGTGTGGGACAGGACCGTCCCGCCTGCCTCAGGGAGTGTCATGTTCGCCTTTACACCACACATTCCGGTGCCTGCGCAGGCGCGGGATTCCGGATTACGTGCAGCTTTTGTGGCCGGGGCCGTGATTCCGGTGGGGGCGCTGCCCCAGGGAATTGCTCTTTCGCCCGACGGGGCCCGTGCCTATGTCGCCAACCGGGGCTCGAACACGGTCAGCGTGATCGACACCGCCACCGACACCGTCAGCGACACCATTCCCACGGGGGCCGGCCCCAGCTCCGTCGCGGTCGCGCCGGACGGCATCCGTGCCTATGTGGTCGTCGCCGACGCCGGTCTCGTCAGCGTGGTCGACACCGCCACCAACGCCATCATCACGGACATCCCTGTAGGGGTGGGAGCGGCGGTGGCGGCGATCACCCCGGACGGCAGCCGCCTCTATGTGAGCCAGCAGGCCGGCAACACGGTGACCGTGATCGACACGGCCACCGACACCGTCACCGACACCATCACCGTCGGGGGTGGGGCGACCGGCGTGGCGATCACCCCGGACGGGACCCGCGCCTACGTGGCGTGCTTCAACTCGGGGGCGGTGTTCGTGATCGACACCGCCACGAACACCGTCGTCGACACGATCACCGCCGGCCCCGTCCCCATCCTGCTGGCGCTGACCCCGGACGGCAGTCGCCTCTATGTCACCAACGTCGGCAACTCCACGGTGAGCGTGATCGATACCGCCCTCGGCGCCGTCACCGACACCATCGGCGTCAGCGCCCAGCCGCGTTCCGTGGTGGTGAGCCCGGACAGCGCCCATGTGTACGTGGCGAATTCCCTCCCGGACACGGTGAGTGTGATCGACACCGCCACGAACACCGTCGTCGAGAACATCGGCGTGGGCGCCGGCCCCACCAGCATCGCGGTCTTCCCCGACGGGACGCACGCCTATGTGGTCAACGCCGATGCCGGCACCGTCGGCGTCCTCGCGACGACCGTGATTCCCGACCAGGGGTCCACGGCGGGCGGCGCCACCGTGACGGTGACCGGCCACCACCTGGCCAACGCCACCGCCGTACGCTTCGGCGCCACCCCGGCCGCCGTCACCGCCAATACGGATACCTCGCTGACCGTCACCAGCCCCGCCGGAGCCGGTGTCGCCCCCGTGACGGTCACCACCCCAGGTGGCACCGGCTTCCTCGGCACCTTCTACTACGTGCCGTTGCCCGCCCTCACCGGCATCAGCCCCGCCTCGGGGCCCGTCGGCGGCAGTGACGACGAGATCGTCCTCACCGGACGCAACCTCTCCGGGGCGATCGATGTGTACTTCGGCGTCACCCGCGCCGTGATCCAGAGCGTCTCCGACACCCAGATCACCGTGCGGGCCGCCGGTGCCCCGGGGCCGGGCGGCGTCGCCGTCACCGTGATCACCGCGGGCGGCAGCGCCGGCGGGCTGACCTACACCTACGTCAGCCCGTCCACCGTCACCGACATCAGCCCCAACACGGGACCGACCTCCGGCGGCACCGAGGTGACGATCACCGGCACCGGCCTGGCCTACACCGAGCAGGTCACCTTCAACGGCATCCTGGCGCCCTTCGGGGTCATCTCGGACACCACCGTGATCGCCACGTCCCCGCCCAGCGGCGCTCCCGGCACCGTCGACGTCACGGTCATCGGCCGCGGCGGGGACACCCCCTCCGGGGGGTTCACCTACGTCGCCGATCCCGATATCTGATCCACCGGGCACGCCGAACGGCCGACCGGGCGGATCCGGCCGGCCGGCGCGGCACCGGCACACCGAGTTTCCGGCCGACCGGAATCCCGGCCGACGGGCCGGGCGGGAGTCGCGGGGGCCATGCCGTCCACGCGATATCGGTCCGGGAAGGAAAGTGCCTCACGGCACAGCGTCAGTGCAATTCCCTTCCAGTCCCAGAGGAGAAAACTGTGCGTCACTTCAAGCAGGTTCTGCTGAGCGCGGCCACCGGATTGTCGGCCATCCTTTTCTGCGCACCCGCGGCATCGGCCGCCGCCGCCGATTCCTTTCCCCCGGGAGAGACCGTCTTCCAGCTGGTCGCAAAGCAGACTCAGGGAACCTTCGTCGATGTGGACGGCTCGTCCGGGCCCAGCCAGGGCGACGAATTCGTCATCAGCGGGAATCTCTTCCGCGGCATCGTCCAGGTCGGTACCTACAGTCAGATCTGCACGCTGACCCGGACCGCCCCGGCCGATGAGTTCGACCTCCAGTGCGCGTCCGACCTCGCGCTTCCCCTGGGACAGCTCACCGTGCAGGGCCGGTTCACCGTCACAGCCGCCGGCCCCGGCAACATCGATCTCGCGATCACCGGGGGCACCGGGCGTTACCGCACCGCCCACGGCTCCGTCCACGCCGTCAACGTCAGTGACACGGAGACGACGCTCACCGTCCATCTCATCCGCTGACCGGGCGGCGAGCCCGAGGGAGCCGGGTCGCGGTGACGTGACCCGGCTCCGTCCTGCCTTCCGGGTGGCCTGAGCCCGCATTCCCCCGCGGCGCCGACGACTTGCGGACCCGGCCTAGGAAAGTGCACCCCCCGTCCCTACTATGACGGCCCGTCAGATCGGAAGCGGGGGCCCGTCGTACCGGACGGGCGTTGTCGCACGGCCGGGAGGAGCCCGCCGATGGATGCCGCGTTCACCGAGGAGCAGCACGAAATCCGCCGTACGCTGCGCGAACTGCTGCTCAAACGCTGCGGTCCGGACGAGGTCAAGGCGGCGGTACGCACCCCACCGGGGTACGACACCCAGCTGTGGCAGCAGCTCGCCGGCCGGCTCGGTCTGCCCGGTCTGGCGCTGCCCACGGTGTACGGAGGGGTGGGCTGCGGGCCCACCGAACTCGCCCTGGCCTGCGAGGAAACCGGCCGCGCCGTCCTCCCCTCACCGCTGGTCGCCACCGCCGCACTGGCCGCCCCGCTCCTCCTCGCGCTGGGCAGCGAGCGCCAGCGCACCGCACTGCTCCCGGCCCTCGCCGCCGGGGAGCTGACCGCGACGCTGGCCGTGCCGGGTGGCCGGCTCGCCACCGCACTGGCGCTGACCGGGCCGAACGACGGCGGCTGGGCGGGCGGCGGCCGGGCCGGCGGAATCCAGGCGAGGAGAGTGCAGGGGGAGGACGCCCCTTCGGAGGGCGGTGGGCGGCCGGCGGGCGGCTGGCGGCTGTACGGGGAGGCCGCGCAGGTGCTCAACGGGCACACCGCGGACGTGCTGGTGGTGGCCGCACACACCGGTGGCTTCGCGCACAGCCGCACCCTGCTCTTTCTCGTACGGGCGCCGGGCGGGGGCGATGCCCGGTCCGGCGCGGAGGCCGGTGTGCCCGGTCTGCTGCGGGCCCGGCAGACCGCACTGGACGAGACCCGGCCGCAGGCGCGCCTCGAACTGCGCGAGGTACCGGCCGAGTTGCTGGGGGAAGGGGACGGCGACGAGGCGGCGGTGGCCGGGGCGCTCGCCGCGACGGGGGTGACGGCGGCCGCGGTGCTGGCCGCCGAGGCGGTCGGCGCGGCCGATACGGCGCTGGCCCGTACCGTCGCCCATGTTCAGCAGCGTGAACAGTTCGGCCGGCCCATCGGCGCGTTCCAGGCGGTCCAGCACCGGCTCGCCGATCTGTACGTGCGGCTGCAGGCGGCCCGCTCGGCGGCGTACTACGCGGCGTGGTCGGCGGGCGGCGGACCGTCCGCGCCCGGGGGCACCGCCGGTCCGTACGGTGCGGCCGAGCCCGGGGTGGGGGCGCTGGCGCTCGCGCAGGCGCTGGAGACCCTGCGGGCGGTGGCGGCCGAGGCGGTGCAGCTGCACGGCGGAATCGGCTTCACCTGGGAACACGAGGCACATCTGTACTTCAAGCGCGCGGCCTGCGACGAACTGCTGCTGGGGCCCGTGCACCGGCTGCGCGCGCGGGCCGCCGAGGAGGCGGGGCTGTTCCCGGACGGGGCGGGGGAGCCGGGCGGAGGCGGGGAGCGGGCCGGTGCCCCGGGCCGTGTGCCGGAGGCGGTGGAGGTCTGATGCCGTCGGGTGAGCGGTTGCTCATGAAGGTCTCCGCGACCCGTACGTTCGCCCGGATCGCGCCGCATGTCATCCCCGCCCTGGACCGCGCGGTGCACCGGCTGACCCGTGGAAAGGTGCTGCTCAGCGCACGGATGCTGCCGGGTGTGGTGCTGACCGCGACCGGTGCCAGGAGCGGGCGGCCACGGCGTACTCCGCTGGCGTGCGTACCGGAGGAGGGCGGCAGCTGGCTGCTGGTCGGCAGCAACTTCGGGCGGCCGGGGCATCCGGCCTGGACCGGAAACCTGCTCAAGAATCCGGAGGCCGAGGTGAGTTGGCGGGGCCGGGACATTCCGGTGCGGGCCCGGCTGCTGACCGGTGCGGAGCGGGCGCAGGCTTGGCGGGCGGCGCTGGCGCTCTGGCCTCCGTACGCCGCGTATCAGGCGCGGGTGACGCGGGAGATCCGGCTGTTCCGGCTGGAGCGGCGCTGAGCGAGCCGGTGCGCAGCGGGCCGGTCGACTCCTGCCCGGCCGGTGCGCCGCATACGCGCAGCGGGCGCCGTGCCGAACCCCGGAGGGGCCGCGCGGCGCCCGCTGCGTGTGGTGTACAGCTATGGCAGGACGGACACAGGACCGATGGCGAACCGTCCCGGGAGCACCGGGACTTCGAGGCGCGGCAGCTTCTCCGGCCGCTTCCCCGACTGCTATTGCGGTTGCTTCGTTATTTGGTCGGCTTCTTTCCGGTGACGCCGAGGTGCACCAGCAGCGACAGATTCGGCTTGAGCTCGGCCTGTTTGACGCCCCAGCTCTGGAAGCCCTTCTGATGCGCGGCGACCGCCGCCAGCATCGCGACGATCGAGCCGGCGATGGCGGCGGGGCTCACGTCCTTGTCGACCTTGTTCTTGCTCTGGAGGTCCTTGATGGAGTCCGTAAGGGAGTTGGTGACGGCATTGAGGATCTTCATGCGGATCTTGTAGAAACGCTTGTCGCCCTCGGCCGCACCCAGGTCGATGACGCGCAGAATCGCGTCGTGCTTGCGCCAGAAGGAGAGAAAGCCCTCGACCAGGTCCTCCGCCGCCTGCCAGGCGGATTTGCCCACCCAGGAGCGTCCGGCGACAAGATCGGTCAGAGTGGCGCCTTCTTTGGCCATCTCCTCGGCGATTTCGAGGACGGCGCCCTCGACGTCCGGGAAGTACTGATAGAACGTTGCGGGTGAAGTCCCCGCTTTTCGGGCTACATCGATGACCTTGACGTCCCGATAGGGGGACGAACTGAGCATTTCACTGAGGCAGTCGAGAAGCTTTTGCCGCGTCGCCTGTCCGCGGCGGCCGGCAACTCTGCCGTCGACGGTTCGAACTTGTCCTGTCATGCCGTCAGCTTACCGAGGGGTGATCGGAGCGCGATTTGGCTGCCTGCAAATGGGGATGGGGGAGTTAAGGGTGCGCGGCCCCCGGGAGCGCCCTGGTAGCAGGCCCGCCCGCGATCACGGCTTGTATGGCACTGGTTGGTCCGAACCAGTGAACAGTGTTATCAACAGCCTGTGGACAACTTTGGTGGATAAGTGGTCACCCTCCGTGCAACAAGTGCACGACAGTGGCCATCAGTTGAACTTCCTCCCCGCTCCCCCGCCGGTTCCGCCGCCCTCCGCGGGGCTCACGGGAATCGGCCCTGCGTTCGAATTCCTGTCGGGCAGACTTCGCGAACCGGCGCTAGCTTGGACATATGGCCGCCGCGGCAGGCGGCGCTTTCTGCTGCCCGCACGTCAATCAAGGCGCCACGCCAGGTGTGATGGCGCCGAAATGACCTTCGAACGCGCAGAATTGGGGCGTGGGGCCGGAAGCGACGACGGGGATGGCATGACCGGTGGGGGATGGGTGTGTGCGGTCGGTGGAACGGCATGGTTTCGGCCACCGCGGCCACCGGATGCTCCAGAGGCTGAACCGATCTCTTCGGGTGCCCGTCAAACGGAATGGTGAACATCCATATATCGGGCGGTGCCGCGTGCAGGGGATTCACAACCGACCGGTAACCCGACCGGCAATCGCCCGTCCCCGGACGTATCGGAGCACGTCAGACGGGGTGGGGTTACGTCGGGTAACGGGCCCGGTGCGGGCTACGGGGGGTATGCCGTGACACGGCGGACAGGCCCCGGGTTCGCAACCGTCGGCTCGGCCAGGAAGAATCACCACGCGTACGGCCGTTTCGGCCAGGCGGTGAGACGCTGCACGGGGCAGTGGCTCTCGGCGGCTCGTGGCTATTGAGAGTCTCTTTTTTTACGCCCCACGGGGAGGTGGCAGGCAAGTGGTGGAGCAGCTGAAGCAGCTGACGCAGCACGATCCCCGGCGGATCGGCCCGTTCGAGGTGCTCGGCCGTCTCGGGGCCGGCGGCATGGGACTGGTCTATCTGGCGCGCTCGGCGTCCGGCCGGCGCGTGGCGATCAAGACGGTGCGTACCGAGCTCGCCGAGGACCAGCTGTTCCGGGTCCGCTTCACACGCGAGGTCGAGGCGGCCCGCGCGGTCAGCGGCTTCTACACGGCCGCGGTGGTGGACGCCGACCCGCGCGCGGCGGTGCCCTGGCTCGCGACGGCCTACGTCCCCGCGCCCTCCCTTGAGGAAATAGTCAATGAGTGCGGGCCGCTCCCGGCCCAGGCGGTGCGCTGGCTGGCGGCCGGCATCGCCGAGGCGCTGCAGTCCATCCACGGCGCGGGCCTGGTGCACCGCGACCTGAAGCCGTCGAATGTGCTGGTCGTCGAGGACGGCCCCCGGGTGATCGACTTCGGTATCGCCTCCGGGGTGTCCAACACCCGTCTGACGATGACCAATGTGGCCGTGGGCACGCCCGCCTACATGTCACCCGAGCAGGCCCGTGACTCGCGCAGTGTGACGGGCGCGAGCGATGTCTTCTCCCTCGGGTCGACGCTGGTCTTCGCCGCCACCGGACATGCGCCGTTCCATGGCGCCAACCCCGTCGAGACCGTCTTCATGCTGCTGCGTGAGGGCCCGGACCTGGCGGGGCTGCCGGACGAACTCCGGCCGCTCATGGAGTCCTGTATGCAGATGGAGGCCGGCCAGCGGCCGTCCCCCGCCGATCTGCAGTCCCAGCTCGCGCCGCACCTCTTCGGCTCCGGCAGCGACGACAGCGGTACCGCCTCGGCCTGGCTGCCGTCCGGCGCGGTGGGCCTCATCGAGAGCCGGCGCGGCGGCCGCTCCTCCGTCTCCGGCAACGGTCAGCGGGCCGGTTCCGGCCGCGGTGGCGGCCGTGCGGCGCCCGCCGCGCCGCCGGCCCCGCCCGCGTCGCCCCCGATGCCCGCAGCACAGCCCGCCCAGGCGCCGCCGCGGCCGGAGAGCGCCCCCGCCGCTGCGGAGTCCGGCTGGCCCGGTCAGATCGGCGCGGGCCCCGGCGCACACCGCGGCAGCGATCCGCGCGGTGCCCATCCCGGCCCGATGCCGCAGCCCGCGGTGCTCGGCCCGGACGCCTCGACGGCCCGGGTGACCCCGGTGTCCGCACCGCCGCCCGCCGCCGCACCGTCCCCCGCCGCCGCACTGTCCTCCGCACCACCCGCCCCGTCGTCCGTCACCGGGGACGGTGCCGCCGGTCCGGTACAGCTCGGTGGCTCGCCCGCCCCGATAGGGCCGGGGCCGCGCGCCGACGCACCGCCGCCGCGCGGGCAGGCCGGTGCCGCGACGAACTGGGTACGACCGCCCGGTGCCGGACCCACGGCCAGGGTGCCCCAGCAGGGCGCGGCCCACGGCGGCGAGAGCCCGGCCCGCGGCGAGGCCGCGCCGCCCCCGCCGCCCGAGGCACCGCCCGCCGAACCGGGCCGCTGGCGCCCCTGGCGGTTCCGGATGTCGAACGATGTGTGGGGCACCCCCGCCGTCGCCGACGACCTGCTCTACGTCACCTCCTTCGAGGTGCACGCGCTCGATGTGGCCAGCGGACGCCGCAAGTTCAAGACCCGTGACGTCGCCTGGGCGATGGCGGTCGCGGACGGCCGGATCCATGCCTCGGACGGCCCGAGCCTGTACGCGCTGGACGCCGACGACGGCACCGAGCGCTGGCGGCTGAACACCGAGGGCTGGGTCTACGCCCTCAAGGTCGACCGCGGGACCGTCGTCACCAGCACCCGCGGGGGCGGCGTCCAGGCCTGGGAAGCCGCCACCGGCGAACGGCTGTGGGAGACCGGCGGCGTCCAGACCGACTTCGAGACCGCCGAGGCCGGGCCCGTGGTGCACGAGGGCACGGTCTTCGTCTGGGCGGACGCCCGGCTCAAGGCACTGGAAGCGCGGACCGGCGCCGAGCGCTGGTCGTACCCGGTGGGCGACGCCGCGTCCTGCGGCGGGGTGCCGATGCGGCTGCTGCCGGCGTCGGACGGAACCGTCTATGTCGTGGCCGGTACCCGGGTGCTGGCGATCGACATCGCGCGCGGCGATGTGCGCTGGCACTTCGAGGCGCCCGCGGTGTTCCTGAGCCCGCCCGCCTTCGCCCCCGGCCCCGCCGTCACGGGCGGCGGCGTCTATCTGGCGGACTACCTCGGCACGGTCTACGCGCTGGACCCGGCGGACGGCCGCGACCGCTGGCGGATCGCCACCGAGGCACGGCAGTCCACCGAACCGGTGCTGGTCGCACACGGCGCGGTCCATCTGGGCAGCGGCAAGGCGCTCTACACACTCGACGCGGTGACCGGCACCCCGCGCTGGCGGTTCCAGGCCGGCGCGGAGGTCGTCGGCGCACCGGTCGTCGCGGAGGGCCGGGTGCACTTCGGCTCCGCCGACCACTGCCTCTACACGCTCGACGCGATGGGCGGCCAGCTGCGCTGGAAGCTGGCGACCGGCGGCGAGATCACCGGCTCACCGGTGGCGGTCGGCGGTGTGGTGTACGCCTGCAGCAAGGACCGTTGTGTGTACGCGCTGGACGCGGCCAAGGGGACGGGGCTGGCGCGGCGGTCGTGACGCCGGGGCGTGATATCGGGGGCGATACGGCGGTCGTGATGCCGGATGCGCTACCGAGGGCGTGATGCCGGGCGCTGGTGACGCCGGGGGCGCTACCGAGGGCGTGACGCCGGGCTGGTGACACCGGACTCGTGACGCCACGGGCGTGGCACCGGGCTTGTGACGCCGCGGTTTTGCTGTGACGGGCCGCGACGGGCCGCGCGTCCCCTATCTGCCCGGGTGTCTACTCCCGGTCCTCCGGGGGCTGTTCGCGCCGTTCGGGTTGCTCGGGCTGTGCGGGCCGTTCGGGCTGGGCGGGGCGCGGCTGCCGGTGCTCCTTGCCCCACTCCACCGGAGGTGTGGGCGGCTGTTTATGGGCCGGCATGGTTGGTGGCGGCGGGGGAGCCGGTGGGGGCTGCTGTGGGGGCGGTTGCTGCTGCCGTTGTTGTGCTTGCGTCCACTGCTGTTGCTGTCGCTGTTGTTGCGGGGGCGGTGGTGGCGGTGGGGTGATCGGCAGCGGCGTGGTGGGGGTGTCCTCCTGCTGCCTGTAGGGGCCACCTCCGGGGCCGGCCGGGGGGCCCGCGGGGCCGGGGCCGGTCGGGTACGGCTCCGGGTTCCACTCCTCGGCCCCTGGGCGGCCTGCATCCCACGGTTCGGGCGTCCCCGGGGGATAGGGCGTGTAGGGGTCGTAGGGCGCGCGCTCGTCGTAGCGCTCATCGTGCGCATAGCGTCCGTAGTGGCCGTCGTCGTACTGCCGGTCGTCGTACTGCCGGTCGTCGTAACGGGGGTCGTAGACCCGGCGGGGGCGGCCCCGCATGATCAGGGCGCCGAGCAGCAGCAGCGCGCCGCCGCCCAGGGCGTTGGCGACGCCCACTCCCAGCCCGCGGGCGCCGGCCGTCAGTTCGGTCGCGGCCTGTCCCTGGCGGACCATCCACAGGATCGTGAAACCCAGCACCACCAGGCCCGCGAGGGTGATCAGCACCCGGGAGCGCAGGGCGACACCGATCAGGGTCAGCAGGGCGGCGAACGCCATAGGGAGGAGCAGGGAACCGAAGAGCGCGGCGCTGGTGCGGGTGAGCCCGTTGAAGAGGTCCTCAATCCGCACGTCATTGCCGTGACGGCCGTCGTACCAGGGACGGAAGGGGCTCCAGACGGCGGCCGTCGCTCCGACGAGGGCCATCAGCGACCCGAGAACGTTGCGCACCACGGGCGTCGCCTCGTTTCGGGTCGTCCGGTCATCCTCCGGGACCGACGCTACGCCTGAGCCTTTGTGCTCGCGAGACAAGTACGCCCGCACGCGTTGCCGGGGCCCGTAAGGGGTGTCACCGGTGCTTGCTAGGGTGCCGTGCACGCGTCAATTCAAGAGTGACGGGCTCAGAGTTTTCCACGGGGGATGGGCAGCATGAAGCAGCGCACGCGCAGAAGTACGGGCATCCGCGGGGGCGCCCGTACGGGTACCAGGACAGCGGTCGCGGCCGGGCTGGCGCTGGTGACGGTGGCCACGGTCGGCGGCTGTGCCTTCGGACGGCCCCGGGTGAGGGTGCCGGTCTCCATGCCGAGCCCCACGTACACCAGCAGCTACGACGTGACCCCGTCCTACGAGCCCACCTACTCGCCCTCGCCGACCGAGGAGACCTACGACCCGGACGGGCGGTCGGACGTCCGCGGCAGCAGCTGCGACTTCTCCGATTCGCTGCGCCAGTTCACGTACACGGTCTCCATCACCAACCCGTCCCTGAACGATTCCTTCTCCTACGACATGGCCGTCAACTGGATGAAGGCCAAGCCGGCCGACGGCAAGGCGTACGGGCTGCACGAGCGCTCGATCACCGTCGGTCCCGGCGACACCGAGACGTACACCGCCAAGTACACCGTCAACCAGTCCTCCATCGGGCAGTTCTGGTTCACCTGCGAGATCACCCGGGCGCACAAGACCCGTATGTGACCCGTGGGTGCGGGGTCACCTGACCAGGGGGTGACCGCTCTGCCCGCCGTTTTGGCCGCCGCTCCGCCCGCCGTCCTGGTTGCCGTGCCGCCCGTCGGCCCGGTCGCCGGTCCCGTCGCCCTGCCGCTTACGGGCGGCGAACAGGGCGGCCTGTCGGTCGGCGGGCAGACTGCCCAGCGCGATCAGCTGGGGGGCGTGCGCCAGGGCCTGCGATCTGGCCGCCTCCCTGGCCGCCCACAGGGCCCGTACGGTGCCCTGGACCGCCTCGGTCGGCTGGGCGGCGAGCACGCCCGCGCGCTGCCGCGCCACCTCGGCCGCGGCGCCGGGTGCGGTCAGCTCGGAGACCAGGCCGATCTCGTACGCCCGAGGGGCGCCCAGCCGCTCCGCCGTCCCCATCAGGGCCAGCCGGGCGGCCTCCCCGTAGGGCATCCGCTGCGCCATGTGGACGGACTCGTACGCGCTCACCATCCCGTAGGTGGTGTGCGGGTCGAAGAACGTGGCGTTCTCGGCGGCAATGAGGAACTCGGCCTCGCCCAGGAGATAGAAGGCACCGCCGCAGGCCATGCCCTCGACGGCGGCGATGACCGGCTTCCACAGGTCGTTGGCCTTCGGGCCGATCCGGAGCAGCGGATCGTCGAGGGAGAAGGGCGAGGAGGGCTGGGGGACGTCGGCGGAGCGGTCGATTCCGGTGCAGAAGGCCCGGCCGCCGGCGCCGGTGAGCACCGCGGCCCGTACGGTGTCGTCGAAGCGGAACGCCCGCCAGGTGTCGGCGAGTTCGGCGGCGGTGTCGAGGTCGACGGCGTTGTGCCGCTCGGGCCGGTCGAGGGTGACCAGCGCGACCCCGTCCTCGATCTCCGTGCGGACCGTCATGGCCGCTCCAGGAGCCAGCGGGGTACGGTCACGCCTCCTGGCATGGTGTGGAAGACGGTCTTCACCGGGGCGCCGATGCGCAGCCGGGCCGGGTCGACGGAGTTGAGGGGGGCGTCGGCGGCGGTGACGAGGTTGCCGACGAGGCGGATGCGCGGGGCCTCGGCCAGCTCCACGACGATCGCGTTGTAGCCCGGCTGCTCGGCGTACGCGGGCAGCAGCGGCGGGTGCGGCAGCACATAGGACCAGATGCGGCCGCGGCCGCTCATCCGCTGCCAGCGGGCGGCGAAGGACTGGCAGTGCGGGCAGCAGGGCCGGGGCGGGAAGCGCAGTTCGTCGCAGTCGGCGCAGGCCTGGATGCGCAGCTCGCCCCGGGCCGCGTACTCCCAGAAGGGCGCGCCGTCGTCGTCCTGGGCGGGAAGCAGCAGGTCGGAGCCGCTGTCGGGCCGGTTGTCAGTGGCGGGTGCCACGATCGGTGTCATGCCATCGCGAACGGACTCACGCACGGACTCACGCACAGACTCACGCACGGGCTCACGAGTGTTCATGACCTATCAACTCCTCAGCAGCAGGGCCGAGGTGGGGACGCCCTCGCCCGCGGTGACCAGGCAGGTGGCGGCGTCGGGGACCTGCGCGGTACTGGTGCCGCGCAGCTGCTTGACGCCTTCGGTGATCAGGTTGAAACCGTGTACGTACGCCTCGGAGAGGCCGCCGCCGCCCGTGTTGAGCGGGAGCCGGCCGCCGATCTCCAGCGCGCCGCCCTCGGTGAAGGCCGCGCCCTCACCGCGCCCGCAGAATCCGTAGCCCTCCAGCGAGAGGGGGATCAGGGGGGTGAACGCGTCATAGATCTGTGCCACGTCGACGTCCTGTGGTCCGAGGTCGGCGCCTTTCCACAGGTGCCGGGCGGCCGTCCAGGCGGGGCCGGTGAGCGGGTCGTCGTTCCAGTAATTGACCATGCCGTGGTGCTGGGCGGGCAGCCCCTGGGCGGCGGAGTGGACGTAGACGGGCCGCTGCCGGCAGTCGCGGGCGCGCCCGGCTGCGACCACGACGCAGGCCAGTGCGCCGTCGGTCTCCAGGCAGTTGTCGAAGAGGCAGAGCGGCTCGCTGATCCAGCGGGCGGTCATGTACATCTCGCGGGTCAGCGGGCGTTCGTACATGATCGCGGCCGGGTTCTGGTTGGCCCGGTTGCGGCAGGCGAGTGCGACGTTGAAGAGGTGGTCGCGGGTGGCGCCGTATTCATGCATATAGCGGCGGGCCAGCATGCCGATCTCGTCGGCGGGGCGCAGCAGTCCGAAGGGGCGGGTCCACTGTCCCGGGGTGGGCAGCTGGACCCGGGTGTTCTTCCAGGGGCGCGGTCCCGAGCCGCGTTTGCGGGACCGCCAGGCGACGCCGACGCTCGCCTGGCCGGTGGCGATGGCGGCGGCCAGATGAGCCACCGTCGCGCAGGAACCCCCGCCGCCGTAGCCGACCTTGGAGAAGTGGGTGACGTCCCCGGCGCCGATGGCCTTGGCTATCTCGACCTCGTCGGTCTCCTCCATCGTGTAGGAGGCGAAGGCGTCCACCTCCGAGGGGGCGATCCCGGCGTCGTCCAGCGCCGCGACGATCGCCCGGCAGGCCAAGGTCTTCTCGGATTCCGGGAGTTGCCGGGCGAACGGGGTCTGTCCGATGCCGGCTATCGCCGTAGCGTCCTTGAGGGTCGGCCCCATCGCCACCTCCGTGGTCGGTCGCCAGTGGTGCTGACAGCGGAGGAGGCTACCGCTAATCTGACGGACAGTCAGCTACTGGCGTACAGCTCTTCGGCGGGAGGCAGTGCGATGCGTGACGACGTGGACGCGCGGGCGGACCTGGAGTACGGCGCCATCCCCCGTCTGGTGCGCGCGGCCGCCCGGCGGTACGGCTCCCGGGAGGCCGTGGTCGAGGGCCGCACCCGGGTTTCGTACGCCGAGTTGGGCGAGCGGGTGGAGCGGGCGGCGGCCGCCTGTATCGCCTCCGGGGTCGCGCCCGGCGACCGCGTGGCCGTATGGGCGCCCAATACCCTCGACTGGATCGTCTCCGCCCTCGGTGCCGTCACCGCGGGCGCCGTCCTCGTCCCCGTCAACACCCGCTTCAAGGGCACCGAGGCCGCCTACGTCCTGCGCCGCACCCGCGCCAAGCTGCTCTTCGTCACCGGCACCTTCCTCGGCACGTCCTACGTCGCCTCCCTCCGCCGCGCCGCCCGGGAAGGCACCGGCCACGGCCCGCTGCCCGGACTGCCGCGGCTGGAAAAGGTCGTGGTGCTCTCCGACGACGCCCCCGCCGACTTCGTCACCTGGCAGGAGTTCCTGGCCGGCGGCGCCGCGGTGCCGCCGGAGACCGTCCACGGCCGGGCCGACGCGCTGCGCCCCGACGCCCCCTCGGACATCGTCTTCACCTCCGGCACCACCGGCCATCCCAAGGGCGCCGTGATCACGCATGCGCAGACCCTGCGTGCCTATGACGTCTGGAGCGAACTGGCCGGCCTCCGGGAGGGCGACCGCTACCTGATCATCAACCCGTTCTTCCACACCTTCGGCTACAAGGCCGGGGTCATCGCCTGTCTGCTGCGCGGCGCAACGATGATCCCGCAGCCGGTCTTCAGCGTGGAGACCGCACTCGCCAAGATCGCCGCCGAGCGGATCTCCGTCCTCCCCGGCCCGCCCACCCTCCATCGCCAGCTCCTCGACCACCCCGCCCGCGCCCTGCACGACCTCTCCGCGCTGCGCCTGGTCGTCACCGGCGCCGCCGTGGTCCCCCTGGAGCTGGTCGAGCGGCTGCGCAGCGAGCTGAAGATCTCCACCGTCCTGACCGCATACGGCCTGTCGGAGAGCTCGGGTGTGGTCACGATGTGCCGCCGCGGCGATCCCCCCGAGGTGATCGCCGCGACCTCGGGCCGGGCCCTTCCCGGCACCGAGGTACGGGTCGTCGACGCCGCCGACCGCCCGGTGCCGCCCGGCGACCCCGGCGAGGTACTGGTCCGCGGCTACCACGTGATGTCCGGCTACTTCGAGGACCCGGCCGGCACGGCCCGCGCGATCACCCCCGACGGCTGGCTGCGCACCGGCGATGTGGGCGTGCTCGACGCGGACGGCAACCTCCGGATCACCGACCGCATCAAGGACATGTTCATCGTCGGCGGCTTCAACGCCTATCCGGCCGAGATAGAGCAACTCCTCGGCCGCCACCCGGACATCGCCGATGTCGCCGTCGTCGGCATACCCGACCCCCGCCTTGGCGAGGTGGGCAAGGCCTATGCGGTCCGCCGCCCCGGCTCCCTGCTCACCGCCGACGATCTGATCGCCTGGTCCCGCCGCGAGATGGCCAATTACAAGGTCCCGCGGGAGGTCGCCTTCGTCACCGAACTCCCGCGCAACGCCAGCGGCAAGATCCTCAAGACCCGGCTGCGAAAGGGCGCCCCGGGGCCCGCCCCCGCGTGAGGGCCCGCTCCCGCGTGAGGGGCCATCCCCGCGTGAGGGGGCCGCCCGCCGGCAGCTCCCCGCGGCTGTTCCCGTCACACCGTCACACGTGACGCCTTGGCACCGTGACCCCGCGACGTCTTGACCCCGTGTCCAGGGGCGCTGTCCGCGCTCGGTGCCGCACGTTCAGGGACGTACGTTCAGAGACATACGTTCAGGGACGTACCTTCCGGGACGCACGTCCGGGACGCACGCGGGAGGGCCACGCATCGGGCGTCGAGCCCTTCGGCCCCCGCCTACGACGTCGGGGGTGTCCAGTCCGGCCGGCGGCCGCTGAGCGCCACCACCTGGTCGAGGAGCGGTGCGTCCGCCGCCACCGTCACCGGAGGGCCGAACAAGGGCCCGGACTCCGAGCCCTCGGCAAGCGGTGTGAGCAGCGCGTACGAGACTCCGAGACTGGCCGTGTCGGGCGCGTACTCCTGGCCGGTGGCGCGCGCCAGGTCCCAGCCGTGCAGCACCAGCTCGTTGAGTGCGATCCGCCCCGCAATGGCCGCGGGCAGGGTCACCCCGCCCGCCTGGGTCTCGCCCTCCCAGGCATCCGGAGCGTGCCAGGCCTCCGCCATCCCCTCCAGATTCCGGTCCAGCTCGGTGCGCCAGCCGGACTCCACATCGGGCACCGTCGCAGTGGGGTCGGTGCTCGTCATCGGCCCGAGGTCCTTGCGCGCCGCGTGCTGGAAGGCCGCGGCCAGGCCGACGAGATGGCCCAGCAGATGGCGCACCGCGTACGCCTCGCAGGGGGTGGGGGCATCGAGCTGCTCATCGGCGGTGCGGGCCGCGAGCTGCGACACCAGCCGGGCCTGCGCCGCGAAGTCGATCGTCTCGGTCATCGTCCGGGTCCTTCCGTCCTGCCGGGTGCGTCCTGCCGGGGCCGGCCCCGGACGCGTACCGCGCACACCTCCGGTGCCGCTCTCAGTGAAGACTCCACCGGCCCCCGGAACTCATCGCCACACCGCCGCACGGCCCCGGCTACCCCGTATACCGCTCCCGCAGCACCGTCTTCAGCACCTTGTGCAGCGGCCCGCCGCGCGGCAGCTCGCCGACGGTCTCCAGCTGCTCCGGCAGTTTCTGTGTCATCAGCCCGGCCGCCCGCAGATGCGCGGTCAGCGCGGCCAGGGTGAGCGGCGGCGCGGCCGGATCGGCGGGCGTGACCACCGCGCACACCCGCTCGCCGCGCTCCCGGTCGGGCAGCCCGATCACCGCGGCCTCCGCCACTGCCGGATGGGTGTGGAGCAGATCCTCGATCTCCTGCGCGGAGATGTTCTCGCCCTTGCGGATGATGATGTCCTTGAGCCGCCCGGTCAGCACCAGATGCCCGTCGGGGCGCAGCCGCCCCAGGTCGCCGGTGCGGAAGTAGCCGTCGGCGGTGAACGCCTCCGCGGTCAGCGCCGGGTCCGTGTACCCCCGGAAGAGCATCGGCCCCTTGAGCGTGACCTCGCCGGTCTCCCCGGGTCCGGCCGCGGAGCCGTCCGGCCGGGCGATCCGCACCTGCGCCCCCACGACCGGTCTGCCGACCGTCCGCGACAGCTGCTCGTCGCTGTCGTACGGCGTCCCCATCGCGATCATCGGGCACTCCGTCATCCCGTACCCGTGCACGATCGCGCACCCCAGCTCCCGCCCGGCCTCCGCATACAGCTCCGGCGGCAACGGCGCCCCGCCGCCGGACAGCAGCCGCAGCGACGGAATCAGCCGCCCGGCCTGCGGCTGCCGCTGCCGGTAGCGGCGCGACTCATCGAGAAACGCTTGGTAGAACGCGGTGCTGCCGCCGGCCATGGTGACCCCGCGCCGCCGGTAGACGGCGGCCGCGCGGTCCGGCTCGAAGGTGTCCAGGACGACCGCGGGAAACCCGCTGATCAGCATGGCGATGACATAGTCCGGACCGGCGATGTGCGCGTACGGAAAGGCGATCGAGCCGATGTCGTCCGCGGTCATGCCGAGTGCGGTGGCCAGCCCGGCGCCGCCGGCGATGAGGCCGGCATCGGTGTGCTCCACCCCTTTGGGGGCGGAGGTGGTGCCGGAGGTGTAGTAGATCCAGGTGGTGGTCCCGTCGCCGACGGGCGCCACGGCGGGCAGCCCGGCCGGGTCCGCCGTGGGCAGCCCGTCCCCGACCGGGAGCACCCGCACCCCGTCGCCGGTGAGCTTCCGCACCATCGCGGTGTGGTCGAACCCCCGCCACACCCCCGGTACCAGCACGAACTCCGCCGCCGATTCCGCCAGGATGAAGCCGACTTCACGCTCCCGGTGGAGCGGAATGACCGGTGTCTGTACGGCCCCCAGCCTGGCCAGCGCCAGCGACGCGACCACCGTCCCGATCCGCGTCGGCAACTGCCAGGCCACCCGCGTCCCGGCGCCGATCCCCAGCTCCCGGAACCCGGCCGCGACCCGCAGTGCCTCGTCCCGAACCCCGCCGAAAGTGACGGTCCGCCCGTCCCCGTCGAAGAACATCGGCGCCCCGTACGAGGCCCGCGCGCGGTACTCGACCAGTTCCCAGAGCGTGTGGATACGGGCGGGTTCGAACACGGCGCGCCTCCTGGCTACGAGCGGAGCGGGGCGGGGCCGGCCCGACGGCCTCGGCGGGCCTGAACGGCGCGACTGTAGCAGCAAAACTGATGCATCGTCAGGTAGGCGGGTGACGGGTCTGTGGGGCAGGCGGAGCGGCTGCCGGAAACCGAGCGGGCCCGTCGCGGCGCGACGGGCCCGGCCCCCGTGAAGGTGCGGTGCTGCGTTCGGTCAGTGCTGGACGGACCCCTGGGGTGCGGTCGGCATGTGGTTGTCGGGGGTGGCCGTGTTGGCGGCTATGGGCATAGTGCTGTCCGACGCGGAGAAGCCCGGGGCGGCGGGGGTGTGGCTGTCCGCCATGGCCGGCGTCGCGGCGCCGCCGGCGGCAGCGGCCGCGAGGGCGACGGTGACGAGGGTGCGCGTGAATCGGCTCATCTGAACTCCTTGAAGGGGTGAGTCATGAACAACAGAAGCTTGCCGCTCATAGGCCGTACATTCGATCAGGTGTCCTGAAATAGCTGTAGAATGAGGGGAATTGCCGTTGCTGGTGGCTGCGGCGCACGGCACGCAGCACAGACCCTTCTGCGCCGGCGCACGCGAAAGGGGCCGACTTCGATGACTCCCCCCTTGGAATGTCATCGAGGCTGGCCCCTTCGGTCCCCCCGTTCCCCCGTACTTCCCCCCGTTCCCCGGTGTCCCCCCGTACTTCCCCCCGTTCCCCCGTACTTCCCCCCGTTCCCCCGTACTTCCCCCGTTCCCCGGGTCTCCCTCCCGGGGCCCTCCTGGGTATCCCCCGATACCCGGGCTCACTTGATGGCGATGCCGGCTACTTCGGGTCGATGATCGGCCGAGTGCTGTCCTTCGCCGTCACGGCGTGACCGTCATTGGCGCCGGCGCCGCCGACGACGGGAGTGCGCTTGTCCGCCGGCTGGATCGGACGGGTGCTGTCCGGCGGCTGGATGGGGCGCGTGCTGTCCATCGGCTGGATCGGACGGGTGCTGTCCATGGGCTGGATCGGACGCGTGCTGTCGAGCGGCTTGACGATGTCCTTCTCGTCACCCGGGCGAGACTGGTTCTCGGTGGCCATACGATCAACTCCTACGTGTGGGCGCTTTTGGCGCACCCGCCCGGCAACTCCCCCGTGGGTCGCCGGACGGGCGAACCGCGGCCGAACACCTTATCGGTGGGGCTCGCTCACCGAGCCGCTTGCCCCCCGAGGCGGCGGATCGGTTGAGAAGAGACTGCCGTGTGGCGATGAACGATCGATAAACGCCGGAGGGGTGCGCCCTGGCTGCCGCTACGCGACAGCCACCGAGGAGGGAAACCGCTGCGAGCCGCTGCCCTGCGGCAGCCCCAGTCTCTTGTGAATAGTCTGCACTTCCTGCTGGCAGACCTGTGCGCGCCCAGTGTGCCCGATCTCGCTCAGAGCGTTTCCGAGTACCGCGAGTGCGCTGGCGCGCCAGCGGTCTCCACCGCTGCTGCGGAGCGCGGCGACCGCCAGTTCAGCGTAGTTGGCCGCCTTGGCGGGCTGATGTGCCGCCAGTTCCACTTCTGCCAGGCGCAGATACGTCATGCCTTCCCAGAACCGCTGCCGGGTGTCCTGGAAGCTGACAAGCGCCGCGGTCAGTTGCTGCGTGGCCTCCTCCAGCCGGTCGGCCAGGGTGAGGGCCATGCCCAGGTTGTACTTGCCGTTGGCCAGCCGTCGCGAGGCACCGCACTCCTCGTACAGCGCGACCCCCTGCTCGGCGAGCGCAACCGCGCTGTCCACCCGACCGGTGTCCAGGTGGACGCGGGAGAGGTTGCAGAGTGCGCTGGCCTCCGACTGCCGGTTGTTGATGTCACGGTAGGAGAGGAGGGCTTGGTTCAGATAGGCATCCGCTTCCTCCAGCCGACTCTCGATGCTGGCGATGATGCCCCGGTCGTTGAGTCCGTTGCAGGCGGAGAAGTCGTCGCCGGCGGACAGTCCGCGCAGCGTTGCCAGCTTGGCGTGCTCATCGGCCTCGCCGAGCCGCCCGGACTGGGTGTAGATGGGGGCGAGGATCCAGTGCACGCGAGCCGCGGCGTGCTGGTCGTCGGCCTTCAGTGCGGCGGCGAGCAGGGTGAGACTGGCTTGCTCGAACTGCCGGTTGCTGGCACCGGAATCGGCCATGTCCCTGGTGAGCACCAGCAAGTCGACGGCACGCCGCAGGGAGCCCGGTGCGGTGTTCTGCAGCGCGCAGGCGATCAGGCATCGGGTCTCACTGAACAGCCAGGTCATCGCCTCGGAGCGGTCCTCGAAGACCAGTCCGGGGTAGTGCGGCGTCTCCATGTGGTCGACCAGGATGTCGCCGGGGCGTTCGAGCGGGTACCGGTGCGCGGCTGTCGCCAGATAGAAGTCCAGGAGGCGAGACAGCGCCGCCTCGCGCTCCGCCGGAGGCTGTTCGTCCCGCTCCGCGCAGGAGCGGGCGTAGAGGCGTACGAGGTCGTGGAAGCGGTAGCGGCCGGGGGCCGCGGATTCCAGCAGTGAGGTGTCGACGAGGGATTCCAGCAGGCTCTCGGCCGTATCGGCGTCCATGCCGAGGAGGGCGGCGGCTGCGGCCAGGGAGATGTCCGGGCCGTCGGCCAGACCCAGCAGCCGGAAGGCTCGTGCCTGCTGGGGTTCGAGCTGCCCGTAGCCCAGTTCGAAGGTGGCGGTGACGGCGAGGTCACCGGCCCGCAGCTCGTCCAGACGGCGGCGCTCGTCGGCCAGTTTGCTGGCGAGCACGGAGACCGTCCAGGTGCGGCGGGAGGCCAGGCGGGAGGCGGCGATACGGATGGCGAGCGGGAGGAATCCGCAGGCACCGACCACGTCCATCGAGGCCTCGCGCTCGGCGTTCACCCGCTCTTCTCCGACGATGAGGGTGAAGAGGGTGAACGCCTCGTCGGGGCTCATCACATCGAGGTCGATCAGATGCGCCCCGGCGAGATCTATCATGCGCGCGCGGCTGGTGATCAGCGCTGCGCAGCCCTCGGCGCCGGGGAGCAGCGGGCGGATCTGTGCGGCGTCCCGGGCGTTGTCCAGCAGGGCCAGCACGCGGCGGCCGGCGAGGGTGGAGCGGTAGAGGGCGGAGCGCTCCTCCAGGCCGTCGGGGATCGCGGAGTCCGGGGTGCCGAGGGCGCGCAGGAAGGCGCCGAGCACGGCCTCGGGCTCGGCAGGGGCGTGTCCGGCGCCCTGCAGGTCGGCGTAGAGCTGCCCGTCGGGGAAGTGCTCGCGGGCGGCGTGCGCCACGTGCACGGCGAGGGTGGTCTTGCCGACGCCGCCGATGCCGGTCAGCGCGGAGACCGCCATCACGCTGCCCTCGGCGGTGGCGAGCCGGTCGCCCAGCTCGACGACGAAGGGGGTGCGCCCGGTGAAATCGGCGACGGTGGCGGGTAGTTGCTGGGGCCGGATGAAGACATGGTCGGCGTGGTCCGCGCCGTCGCTGAGCGTCAGGGGGGCGTCCAGGTCGGCGTCCGCCCGGAGGATCCGCTGCTGGAGTTCCGAGAGCGAGGCGCGGGGCTCGACGGCCAGTTCCTCGTCCAGGAGCCGACGGGTGTCGGTGTAGACGGCCAGCGCCTCCGCCTGCCGGCCGCTGCGGTACAGCGCCAGCATGAGGAGTTCCCGCAGTCGCTCACGCAGTGGGTGGGCGGCGGTGAGGGCGGTCAGTTCGGAGACCGCCTCGGCGTGGCAGCCGACTTCCAGGTCGAGTTCGAGGCGCGTCTCCAGCAGGCTCAGCCGCCACTCGTCGAGACGGGTGCGCTGGGTGTCGGCGTACGGGCCGGCGAGGCCGGCCAGGGGCTCGCCGGCCCACAGTGCGAGCGCGGCGTCGAGGAGCTCGCGGGCGCGGCCGCGATCGCCGGCGGCCTTGGCCTTCTCGGCCTCGGCCGCGTACTGCTCGGCATGGTCCAGGTCCAGGTCCAGCGGGCGGCCGTCCACGGAGCGGATCGCATAGCCGCCGGACTCACTGACCAGGGCGGCAGCGTCATCACCCAGCGCCTTGCGGAGCCGTGAGGCGTACGTACGCAGTGCGGCGAGCGCGGCGTGCGGCGGTTCGTCGCCCCACAGCGCGTCGACAAGCTCGGGTGCGGTGGCGGTACGGCCGCCGCGCAGCAGCAGTGCGGCAAGTAACGCACGCTGCTGCGGGGAGCCCGCCGCCAGCGGCGCATCCCCGCGCCAGGCCCGCACGGGACCGAGTACGGAGAAGCGGAGCCGCTCCCGCCCCTGTCCCGGACTGTGGTCCATGTCTCCCCCTGCCTTGTGCCATCCGTTCGTACCGTTCGCATCGGTTCACCGTGCGCAACGGTCAGTCTGCCTTGTCCCAGCCCCTTACGTCAGTAGGGGTCCGGAGCATGCACAAAGCCTCCTCGGGTGATCAGGAGGTGTACGCGCCAGCGCACAAGGAGGCGCGGAGGGTCCGCTTCCGTGCGCCCTCTGGCCGGTAGTTGCCCCTGCGCGCCCTGAATGCACCCCGCCTGCCCTCCGAAGCCCGGGCCGTACGCCGTTCCCGCTGCTGACTCTCCGGGCAACAACCCTCGTCCGCGATCCATGCCCGGGAACGCATTACTGACGGACCGTCAGATCAGCGCTACCGTATCCGCCATGGAGACCTTCCCGAAGATCATCTCGGTGGACGACCACACGGTGGAGCCCCCCAACGTCTGGCGGGACCGGCTCCCGTCGAAGTACCGCGACGCCGGCCCGCGCATCGTCCGGGCGCCCGTGAGGGAAATGACGTTCGTGGGCGGAAAATTCGCCCCAAAGATGGGCGACGTGGGTGACGACGGGCCCATAGCCGACTGGTGGGTCTATGAAGATCTGCACCGTCCGCTGACCCGCCTCGACACGGCCGTCGGCTACGCGCGCGACGACATCAAGCTCGAAGGCATCACCTACGAGCAGATGCGCCCGGGTTCCTTCAGCGTCCCCGACCGCCTGGCCGACATGGACGTCAATCACGTCCAGTCCGCGCTCTGTTTCCCCACCTTTCCCCGTTTCTGCGGTCAGACGTTCACCGAGGCCAAGGACCGCGAACTGGGCCTGCTGGGGGTGCGCGCCTACAACGACTGGATGGTGGAGGAGTGGTGCGGTCCGCAGGCGCAGGGCCGGCTGATCCCGCTCGCCCTCGTCCCCCTGTGGGACGCCGAGCTGGCCGCCGCGGAAGTACGGCGCAACGCGGCCCGCGGCGTCCGCGCCGTCTGCTTCAGCGAGATACCGCCCCACCTGGGCCTGCCCAGCATCCACACCGACTACTGGGACCCCTTCCTGCGCGCCTGCGACGAGACCGGCACGGTCATCGCCATGCACATCGGCTCGTCCAGCAAGATGCCCTCGACCTCCGCCGATGCCCCGCCCGCCGTCGGCTCGACGATCACCTTCGCCAACTGCTGCTTCTCGATGGTCGACTGGCTGATGAGCGGCAAGTTCGACCGCTTCCCCGGCCTGAAGATCATGTACGCCGAGGGCCAGATCGGCTGGATCCCCTACGTTCTGGAGCGCGCGGACGTGGTCTGGGAGGAGAACCGCGGCTGGGGCGGCGTCGCCGACAAGGTCCTCCGCCCGCCGTCCGAACTCTTCACCGAGCACGTCTACGGCTGCTTCTTCGACGACGCCTTCGGCCTGAAGAACCTCGACGCGATCGGCGTGGGGAATGTGCTGTACGAGACGGACTACCCGCACTCGGACTCGACCTGGCCGAAGTCGAGGGAGGTCGGCGAATCCCAGATGGGGCACCTGGCGCCGGACGTGGTGGAACGGATTGTGCGGGGGAATGCGATTTCGTTGCTGGGGCTGACGGGGGAGGGGCTTTGGGCGGGGGAGGGGGCTGAGGCGTAGGACTTCGGCCGGGAGCTGAGGGAAGGGGTGCGCGCAGCTCTCGGTCCTCCACGCCGCCCCTCCTCTGTCGAGTCGGGGATATGGTCGCCGCATGACTGAGTTTCTTCAGGTGTCCACCGCGACGGAGAACCGCGAGGCGGCTGTGAAGCTGGCGCAGTCGGTGGTCTCCGCGCGGCTCGCAGCAGGGGCGCAGATCGTCGGGCCGGTCGTCTCCGTGTTCTGGCATCAGGGCGAGTTCGGCACGGGCGAGGAGTGGCAGCTTCTCCTCAAGGTCCGTGCCGACCGGTACGACGAAATCGAGGCGCATCTGCTGGAGCGCCACCCGTGGCAGAACCCGGAGGTATCCGCTGTGCGGATCGTTGCCGGGTCCTCCGCGTATCTGCGGTGGGTGGAGACGACAACGGCGCCGGTTTGATCTCAGGCTTGGGCCCGTTCCAGTACTCCGGCCACTGCCGGGAGATCGCGGTGGTTGCCGAGTCGTCGCAGGGTTGGTGCGAGGCGTTGGCGGGGGCGGACGGACGCCACCCGTCCGGATGGTCCGGTACAAGATCCGCCCCCGGCCCGCCCGCGGCAGCGGTTTCCACAAGGGATCAACAAGGAGGGCCCAGCCCCGTACTCTGACAGTGACGAGCTGCACAGAGAGGGGCAAGGCTGTGTCTTCAGATGCCACGCCGGACCCGTTCGCCGAGCCGGTTGCCTTTGGTCAGCGCATGCAGATCCTGCGGACCCGTAGAGGGATGAGCCGCAACGTCCTGGCCGGGCTGCTGGGGAAGTCGCCGAGCTGGGTCAAGCAGATCGAGGGCGGGCGCCTGCAGATGCCCAAGCTGCCGACGATCTTGCGCATTGCGGAGGCCCTCAGGGTCAGGAATCTCGCCGACCTCACGGGTGATCAGTCAATGGCGATCGCCATGTTCACCGGGCCTGGGCACGTCCGACTGCCCGCGGTGCGAGCGGCCCTCAACACGTTCCCCTTGACGACGCGACGGGAAGCTCCGACACCGGCGCACCTTCGGGAGCGCCTTGTCCGCGCGTGGGGTGCCCGGCATTCCGCCCCGAACCATCGCGACGTCATCGGGGCTCTCCTGCCGGAGCTCATCCGGGACACGCAGTTGGCGGTACTGCAAGCCGACTCGGCGAGCGAGCGGCGAGTGGCGCAACGACTGTTGTCCGAGGCGTACAGCTTGAGCCAGTTCTTTCTCGCGTACCAGCCGGATGCGTCTCTGCTGTGGCGGGTCGTGGAGCGCGGAATGATGTCCGCACAGGAATCCGAAGACCCGCACACCATTGGTATTTCGGCGTGGCTGGCGACTCAGGCGCACCGTGACAGCGGGCACGCACATTTCGACGCTGCCGACGCGGTGAATCTGGAAACGCTCCGCTACCTGGAAGCGTTCCTGCCGGATGCGACCGACGATGTGCTTGCCATTGCCGGAGCGCTGCAATTCGAGGCGGGATATACCGCAGCTCGTCGGGGGGACACCGGAACTGCCTGGCGCTATTGGGATTCGGCGCGGGCCATGGCGGAGCGGCTGCCCGCTGACTACTACCACCCCGTGACTTCATTCTCCCGAGCTGTCATGGGAGCCCATGCCGTCACCGTCGCAGTCGAGTTGCACGCGGGGGCGGAGAGCGTGCGACAGGCGGCTGCCGCGGATTCCACGACGATCCCCTCCCGTCCCCGGCGTGCGCGACACCGGATCGAGGAAGCGCGCGGTTATCAACTCGATGGTCAGGTGGAGGCCGCCTTGGCGGCCCTCGACAAGGCCCACGAGGCGGCACCGGAAACCGTCCGGTACAACGGCTATGCGCGGCGCATCGTCCTCGAAGAGGCGGAGTCCAAGAACCCGGCCCAGCGGCGCCGGGCGAGCGAACTCGCCGTCAAGCTCGGCGTATTGGCGGCCTGAACGAGGGGGCACAAAGTGTGACCCCTCTCTCTCCTCAGGGCCCCTACGGTCAGTCGTCGTACGACTACCGAAGACCCCCGCGACCGCGGCAAAGGCGGGCCCGGGGGCACGGCCAACCTGAGGAAAGCAGGTCGACATGCCGCCCTGTATCGCCCGCATCTTCGAGTCGATGTTGCGGTGGCTATTGCCGCCGCTGGGCCGCCATCGGGCGGCTGGCGCCTGTCCCGAGGAAGCCCGCGCGGCCGCCCAGGCCGGCTGTCCGACTCGCGGGCCCCTGCTGCGGGGTGAGGACACCGTCTTGGTCCGGCCGTATGTCGTCGAGCATGAGCGGAGGCAGGAGGTGCGACGTCAGCGTGGCGGCCGTCGCCTCCTGCGGGTGTCCGTGTATGGCGTGGATCTCGATCCCGGTCTCGTCCGCGGAGTGGAGGTGGCTGCGCGGTGAGCGACTCGAATACGGCGCGACTGCTGCCCTGGGCGACCCCGGATGGTAAGGCGTGCCTCCTCGTGAGTGACGGCGAGGGCTACGTCTCTCGCGTCGCCGACAGTATGGAGGCCGTACAGCTCGACATGGCGGCCGGGCTGCTCGGCCACGCGGCCGGCATGCTTGACGAACGGAGCGTGACAGTCGTCGAACTCCGCTATCTGTGCTGTCAGTTGGTGGCGGCGTTACGGGATGTGTGTCGCGTGGCGGAAAGTAGGGGCGCGCGGCTGGCCGCGCCGGGCTGCGGCTGTTCCTCTTCCGGCGATTGAGCCCTCGCTCCCACCTCTTGCCTGATGCCGCCACAACCACGACGATGTCCCGCGCAAGCTATGTGACGATGCGTCAGATATAGCTGGAGGGCCTGTGGGCGGCGAGCGTGGTGGGGTGTGGCGGCCGGCGGACGGGCGGCTGGTGTACGGCATGCAGTTGCCGGTGCAGTCGCAGAGCACGCTGTATGCGGAGTGCTGGGAGGCGGCCGCGGGGCCCGCCGATCTGGTCGAGATCGCGCGGGTGGCGGACCGGAGCGGGTTTGCGTACGTGGCCTGCTGTGAGCATCTCGCGATTCCGCGGCGGCTGGCCGAGGCGATGAGCACCGTCTGGTATGACCCGGTGGCGACGCTCGCGCATCTGGCGGCCGTCACGGAGCGGGTCCGGCTGCTGAGCCATGTCGCGGTGGTCGGGCTCCGGCATCCGCTGGTCACGGCCAAGCAGTACGCGACGCTGGACCGGCTCTCCGGCGGGCGGCTGATTCTCGGGGTGGGGGCCGGGCACGTACCGGAGGAGTTCGAGGCGCTCGGGGTGGACTTCGGGCGGCGTGGGGCGGTGCTGGACGAGACCGTCGAGGCGCTGAAGGTGGCGCTGGGGCCCGAGGAGTTCCCGGAGTTCGCTGGGGAGCGGTTCGCGTTCGAGGGGCTGGGGCAGGCGCCGCGGCCCGTGCAGACGCCGCGGCCGCCGATCTGGGTGGGCGGCTCCTCGCCCGCCGCCGTACGCCGGGCCGCGGAGCGTGGCGACGGCTGGCTCCCGCAGGGTGACCGGCGTGAACAGCTGCCCGGACAGATCGCCAGGCTGCGCCGGCTGAGGGAAGCGGCCGGAATCGGGGAACCGGTCGTGATCGGCACCATCGCCGAGCCGCTGTACGTCGGTGAGCCGGGGTGGGAGGTCGGCCGGTGGACGCTGTCCGGGGCGGCGGAGCGGATCGCCGCATCGCTGCGGGAGTACCGCGCGATGGGCGTACAGCAGATTCAGGTGCGGTTCCGCAGCCGGAGCTGCGGTGAACTCACGGATCAGATGGCGGCGTTCGGGGCGGAGGTCGCGCCCCTGCTCAACGGCTGACAGCTGACGGCTGGTCGGCCCATCGGCTGAGGGCTCAGGGCTGAGGGCTGGCGGCGGACGACGGACGGCCAGGTGGATCGGCGGACGTTCTCACCAGCGGAGGAGTGGCAGGCATGGGCAAGCTCGACGGGCGGGTCGTCATCATCACGGGTGCGGCGCGTGGGCAGGGGGAGCAGGAGGCGCGGCTGTTCGTCGCGGAGGGCGCGCGGGTGGTGCTCGGGGATGTGCTGGACGCGCAGGGCGAGGCGCTCGCCAAGGAGCTGGGGGAGGGCGCCGCGCGCTATGTCCATCTGGATGTGACCCAGGAGGCGGACTGGGAGGCCGCGGCCGGCGCCGCCAAGGACGCCTTCGGGAAGATCGACGGGCTGGTCAACAACGCGGGGATTCTGCGCTTCAACGAGCTGGTGTCGACGCCGCTGGCGGAGTTCCAGCAGGTGGTGCAGGTCAATCAGGTCGGCTGCTTCCTGGGGATCCGTACGGTGGCGCCCGAGATCGAGGCGGCCGGCGGCGGCACGATCGTCAACACCGCCTCGTACACGGCGCTGACGGGGATGGCCTTCGTCGGCGCGTATGCCGCGACCAAGCATGCGGTCCTCGGGCTGACGCGGGTCGCCGCGGTGGAGCTGGCGGCCAGGAAGATCCGGGTCAACGCGGTGTGCCCGGGAGCGGTGGACACCCCGATGACCAACCCGGCCGCGCTCGACCCGGACGTCGATCCCGCCGAGTCGAAGCGGGCCGTGGACGAGCTCTACCAGAAGCTGGTGCCGCTGGGGCGGATCGGGCAGCCGGAGGAGGTCGCCAAGCTGGCGCTCTTCCTGTCGTGCGAGGACTCCTCGTACATCACCGGGCAGCCGTTCGTCGTCGACGGTGGCTGGCTGGCGGGGGTCAGCATCGTCTGACAGTACGTCAGGAAGGCGCGGCGGCGGCTCTTGACGCTCTCCGTGCGTGGTGGAACAGTCGGCACATCCAATCTGACGGTGTGTCAGATACTTCACAACGATGGCCACAAGGACGGTGAACCTCCTTGGAATTCGGGCTCTTTGTACAGGGATATGTGGGCAAGCGGGCCGAGACCGACCCGCACGCGGAGCACAAGGCGCTGATGGAGGAGACCGAGTACGTCATCCAGGCGGACAAATCCGGCTTCAAGTACGCCTGGGCGTCCGAGCACCACTTCCTGGAGGAGTACTCGCACCTCTCCGCCAATGACGTCTTTCTGGGGTATCTGGCGCACGCGACCGAGCGGATCCACCTGGGATCCGGCATCTTCAACCCGCTCGCGCAGGTCAACCACCCCGTCAAGGTCGCCGAGAAGGTCGCCATGCTCGACCATCTCAGCGAGGGCCGCTTCGAATTCGGCAGCGGACGGGGTGCCGGCAGCCACGAGATCCTGGGGTTCCTGCCGGGCATCACCGATATGAACCACACCAAGGAGATCTGGGAAGAGACCATCGCCGAGTTCCCGAAGATGTGGCTCCAGGAGGAGTACGTCGGGTTCCAGGGCAAACACTGGCAGCTGCCGCCGCGCAAGATCTTCCCCAAGCCGTACGGAGCCTCGCACCCGGCGATGTGGTACGCGGCCGGCTCGCCGACCTCGTACGCCATGGCGGCGAAGAAGGGCCTGGGGGTCCTCGGCTTCAGCGTGCAGAAGGTCTCCGACATGGAGTGGGTGCTGGAGCAGTACAAGACGGCGATCCGGGACGCCGAGCCGATCGGCGACTTCGTCAACGACAACGTGATGGTGACGTCGACCGCGATCTGCGCCGAGACGCATGACAAAGCCGTGGAGATCGCCGTCAACGGGGGACTCAACTACCTCCAGTCGCTGGTCTTCCGGTACCACGACACCTTCCCGCGGCCCGAGGGCATCCCCGAGTGGCCCGAGCTGCTGCCCGACTACACCACCGAGATCATCGAGCTGCTGATCGCCGAGGAGCTGATGATCTGCGGTGACCCGGACGAGGTGCTCCGGCAGTGCAAGCGCTGGGAGCAGGCCGGTGCCGACCAGCTGAGCTTCGGGCTGCCGATCGGGGTGTCGTACGAGGACACGATGAACACGGTCAAGCTCATCGGCGAGCACGTGATCCCGGAGATCGACACGGATCCGGTGCACCGTACGACCCGGTTCCGGCAGGCCGCGGGCAGCTGAATTCCGCCGAGGGGAAGGGGCGCACCCCATGCTCGACCACCTGATCAAGGGCGCGACCGTCGTGGACGGGACGGGCACGCCCTCGTACACCGCCGATGTCGGCCTCCGCGACGGCCGTATCGCCGTCGTCGGGCCGCCCGGCACCGTCACCGAGGAGGCGAGGAGCAGCGAGGACGCGACCGGGCTCGTCCTCGCCCCCGGCTTCGTCGATCCGCACACCCACTACGACGCACAGCTCTTCTGGGACCCGTACGCGACGCCCTCGCTCAACCACGGAGTGACCACCGTGGCGGGCGGCAACTGCGGTTTCACACTGGCCCCGCTGCACCCGGAGCGGCCCGCCGACGCCGACTACACCCGCCGGATGATGTCCAAGGTCGAGGGCATGTCCCTGGTGGCGCTCGAAGAGGGCGCACCCTGGTCGTGGAGCTCGTTCGGCGAATATCTGGACGCCCTGGAGGGGCGGATCGCCGTCAACGCGGGCTTCATGGTGGGACATTGCGCACTGCGCCGCTACGTCATGGGGGAGGACGCCATCGGCGGGCAGCCGACGCCCGCGCAGCTGGAGCGGATGCTGGCGCTCTTCCACGAGGCGATGGACGCCGGGGCGTGGGGCTTCTCCACCACCCAGTCCGCCACCCACTCCGACGGGGACGGGCAGCCGGTCGCCTCCCGGCACGCGTCTCCGGCCGAGCTGCTCGCGCTGTCGCAGGCCGTGGGCGAGCACGAGGGCACCCAGATCGAGGCAATCGTGGGCGGCTGTCTCGACCAGTTCAGCGATGCCGAGATCGAACTGCTCGTCGGGATGAGCGCGGCGGCCGGGCGTCCGCTGAACTGGAATGTGCTGACCATCGATGCGGCCGTGCCCGAACGGGTGCCACGGCAGCTGGTTGCCAGCGAACGGGCCCGGGAGGCGGGCGGCCGGATCGTGGCCCTGACGATGCCGATTCTCACGCCCATGAACATGTCCCTGGGAACGTTCTGCGCCCTGAACCTGATCCCCGGATGGGGCGACATCCTGGGCCTGCCGGTGCCCGAACGGATCGAGAAGCTCCGCGACCCCGGGGTCCGGGCCGAGATGCTGCGGCGCGCGGGCAGCAAGGAGGCGGGCGTCTTCCGGCGGCTCGCCCACTTCGGCCGGTATGTCATCGGGGACACCTACTCCGCGGCGAACGAGGGCCTGACCGGCCGCGTCGTGCAGGACATCGCGGTCGAGCGCGGCCAGGAACCCTTCACGTGCCTGGTGGAGATCTGTGCCAACGACCAGCTGCGGACCGTCCTGTGGCCGATGCCGACCGACAACGACCCGGACTCCTGGGCGCTGCGCGCCGAGACCTGGCAGCACGAGGACGTCATGCTCGGCGGCTCCGACGCGGGCGCGCACCTGGACCGGATGTGCGGAGCCCCGTATACGACGCGCTTTCTCGGCGACTGTCTACGGGGCCGGAAGCTGATGGGCCTGGAACAGGCCGTGAAGATGCTGACGGACGACCCCGCGCAGCTCTTCGGCCTGCGGGAGCGGGGACGCATCGAGGAGGGCTGGCACGCCGACCTCGTCCTCTTCGACCCGGAACGGATCGATGCGGGCAAGGCCACCCTCGTCCACGATCTGCCCGGCGACAGCCCGCGCCTGGACTCCCGGGCGATCGGCATCAACGCGGTGTGGGTCAACGGTGTCGAGACCATCCGCGAGGACGTGGTGACCGGCGCGGTGCCGGGGACGGTACTGCGGTCGGGACGGGACACGAGGACGGTGAGCACGAAGTGAGGGTTGTGGGGCGGGGTGCGGGTGACGTGAGGGCCGTCGCCGGGCGGAGCGTGGGCGAGCTGAGGCTGGTGGGGCGGGGCGTCGGCGAGCTGAGGCTGGTGGGGTGGGGCGTCGGAGAACCGAGGCTGGTGGGGCGGCGCGTGGGCGGCGTACGGGTTGTGGGGCGGGGTGCGGGTGGTGTGACGGTCGCTGGGTGGGGCGCCGGCAAACCGAGGCTCGCGGCGCGGCGCGTGGGCGGCCTACGGGGCGAGGGGCGCGGCGCGGCGGCGGTGAGCGTCAAGTGACGTCCCTGGGGCGGCTGTTCATTGGTGGGGCGTGGGTCGAGCCCGACGGCGGCCACTATGAGGTCATCGACCCGGCGACGGAGGCGGTCGTCGGGCTCGCGCCCGAGGCGAGCCGGGAGCAGGTGTACGAGGCGGCGTCCGCGGCGGGCGAGGCCTTCCACGCCTGGTCCCGTACGTCGCCGCAGCGGCGTGCCGAGATCCTCGACCGGACCGCGGAGGTGCTGCAGCGCGACTTCGCGGCGCACGCCGAACTGGCGCAGGCGGAGAGCGGTGCGACGACCGGCACGGCGCGCGGTATGCAGGTCGCGGTGGGGGTGGCCCGCTTCCGGCGGTATGCGAAGGGGGCGCTGGAGCCCGTGGAGCAGGGGCTGCCGCCGCAGATCAACGAGGCCGGGCCGATGGGGAAGGCGGGTGTGCTCGGTGCCCTGGCGGTACGGCAACCCGTCGGCGTCGTCACCTGCATCACCTCGTACAACAACCCGTGGGCGAACCCGGCGGGCAAGATCGCCCCGGCCCTGGCGATGGGCAACACCGTCGTGGTGAAGCCCGCCCCGCAGGACCCGCTGTCGGTGTACCGGATGGCGGCGGCGCTGGCGGAGGCGGGAGCGCCGCCTGGGGTCGTGAACGTCGTCAGTGGGGCCTCCCCGGCGGTCGGCGAGGCGGCCGTGGACTCGCCGGACGTGGACATGGTGAGCTTCACGGGCTCGACGGCCGTCGGGCAGCGTATCGCCGAGGTATGCGGCCGCGGCATGAAACGCCAGCTCATGGAGCTGGGCGGCAAGGGCGCCGCGGTGGTCTTCGACGACGCGGACCTGGACTCGGCGGTGGCCGGCATCGGCACGACGTACTCCTTCTACAGCGGGCAGATCTGCACCGCGCCGACACGGGTGCTCGCGCAGCGCGGGGTGTACGAGGCGCTGGTGGAGCGGCTGACCCGGTACCTCGGGCGGCTGACGGTCGGCGATCCCCGCGCACCGGGGACGGTGGTCGGACCGGTGATCTCGGCCGCGCACCGCGACCGGATCGAGTCGTATGTGGAGCTGGGCAGAAAGGAGGGCGCCCGGGTCGTGGCGGGCGGCGAACGGCCGTCCGCTCCGGAGCGCGGCTTCTATGTCGCGCCGACGCTGCTGGCCGACTGCACCCGGGACATGCGGGTCGTACGGGAGGAGATCTTCGGCCCGGTCGTCGTCGTCCTGCCCTTCGACGAGGAGGACGAGGGGGTGGCCCTCGCCAACGACAGCGACTACGGGCTCATCGACTACGTGTGGTCCGGCGACATCGCCCGCGCCTTCCGGGTGGCCCGGCGGCTGCGGGCCGGCGGGGTCGGGGTGAACACCGTCGGGCGGAACATGGAAGCGCCGTTCGGAGGCTTCAAGAAGAGTGGGGTGGGGCGAGATGTGGGCTCTTACGCGCTGCATGCCTACAGCGAGCTGCAGGCGATCGTCTGGCCGGGGTGAGCGGGGGTGAGCGGGGGTGAGCGGGGCGGGGCGGGGCGGCGATGACCGGCCGACGGCCCCGGGTCCGCCGACCTGAGCTGCTCCTGCCGCAGAGGCACGCCCGGTGCCGGTCGCCGTCCGTGCCCCCGGCGCCGGTCGCCGTCCGCCGCGCCCGGTCGGCCTCAGCCCCAGCGGCCCAGGAAGACCGGATTGGTCATGGCGGCCATGGGGCCCGGCAGGCCCGGGGTCGTCGGCGGGTGGCGGACTTCCGCGCGTATGTAGGCGGCGTAATCCGGGGTGGTCTGCCAGCTGACGGTGCCGTCGCCCGAGGGCGGCAGCGCGGTGGAGTACAGCCGCCCCTGGTCGGTGACGAAGGAGACCGTGCAGCCGGGGGCGCCGGAGACCGTCAGCTGTGCGGTGACCTTCGCCGTACGGGAGACCGCCAACCGCTCGGCGATTCCGGCGTGTTCGCCCCGCTCACCGGTGACGGAGAACGCCAGGCCGACCTCCGACGACTCGGCTATCCAGACCCGGCCGGCCCGGATGCCGTCCTGCAGGGCCCGGCGCGAGAGATCGTCGGCGAGCACCACGGTCTGCGGCAGGCCGACGACATCGGGGTCGCGATGGGCGTCGCTGTGGCCGACGGCCGGCAGCCAGTCCGCGCGGCCCTGCGCGTGCGCGACCAGGGTGTTGTCCCACTCGGCGAGGGTGATCTCGTCATCGGGGGTGTACGGGCCGTTCCAGACCTCCACCGCATCGGCTTCGTTCAGCCCGAACTTCCAGTTGCAGCCGATGCAGGTGGCGTGCGGATGGGCCGGGATGACCAGGCCTCCGGCCCGCCGGATGGCGCGCGCGTACTTCCCGAAGGCGTTGTCGCGGGCCCGGTAGCGCCAGTCGATGAAGACCCCGGGATCGGTGCCCATCGCCACCACGTGCCCATTACGGGTGGTGACCTCCTCGCCGGTCAGGATCAACAGGTCATCGCCCCACAGACCGTCCCAGGCACGGTGCGCGGAGGTGGTGTTGTGCTCGGAGGTGTTGATGAAGTCCAGCCCGGCGGCGCGGGCCAGCGCGGCGATCTCGGCGGGTGTGCGCTTGCCGTCGGAGTGGACGGAGTGCAGATGGTTGTCGCCGCGGTACCAGGCGCGGCCCCGGCCCCGGGCGCGCTCGGGTGGATGGACGGGCGCCGGGGTGTGGCCCTGGGGGCCGTACTTCAGGGTGACCGTGACGTCATAGGACAGTCCCTGCGGTGCGACCGTGTACGGGCCGAGGGCGATATGCCAGGTGCCGGCGTTGACGGGGCCCGGGAGGTAGCCGGGGGTGGCCTCGTCGGCGCGCAGGAAGAACTCCGCACGTGCCCCGCCCGACCAGCCGCGGAAGCCGGTGCCGCCGAGGTCCGTGCCCCGTTCGTCGAAGATGCCGATGTCGCAGGCGTTGCCGGCCGTGCCCTCAGGGACGGTGGGTTTGTCGTAGCGGTAGGCCACGGCGATTTCCCGGACCCCGCGCGGTACTTCGACCGGCAGATACACGAAGTCGGGTGAGCCCGTGGGCAGATGGCCGGTCACCCGCCGGGTCTGCTCGCCCGGCGCGCCTGACGGCCCACCGCCCGCAGGCGCTGCGTCGGCGAAGCTCACATGTCCGAGCGTAAGCGCCCCCGTCGCGCCCGCAACCGCCGATAGTCTCAGAACCTCGCGACGTTCCATCCCCGCCCCCGCGCCGTGTCGTGTCCTTTTCGTACCGTCTCGCGGCCGGCTCGTTGCACCGCGTGAGAACTGTTGTACGCGGGTGCGACACCGAGGGAAAGGGCTGTGGATAACCATCGGTCGGTGAGGCAACATGCGGTCACGCACACGCCCGACGCGGAGGTGTCCCAGCATGCGGATCGCGACCACGATCTTCCTGACCGACGAGACGATCCGGCCGGACCGGCTGGGCCGCGAGCTGGAGCAGCGCGGATTCGCCGGCCTCTATCTCCCGGAGCACACCCATATCCCGGCCAGCCGGGACACCCCGGCGCCGATGGGCGAGCCGCTGCCCCGCGAATACGGCCGTACCCTCGATGCGTTCATCGCGCTCGGCCAGGCCGCCGCGGTCACCGAGCGGCTCGCCCTCGGCACCGGCATCACCCTCGTCGCCCAGCACGACCCGGTCGACCTCGCCAAGCAGATCGCGACCCTCGACTTCCTCTCCGGGGGCCGCTTCACCCTCGGCATCGGCTACGGCTGGAACGTCGAAGAGGCCGCCGACCACGGGGTGGAGTGGTCGACCCGGCGGGAGCTGACCCGCGACCGGGTGGCGCTGATGCGGGCCCTGTGGGCCACGGAACCGACCGCGTACCAGGGCACATTCGGGTCCGTACGGGCGTCCTTCGCGCACCCCAAGCCGGCCCACGGCGCGCCGCGCATCCTCCTCGGCGGCTCGGCCGGACCCAAGCTCTTCGGGCAGATCGCGGAGTACGCGGACGGGTGGCTGCCGATCGGCGGGCGGGGGCTGCCCGAGACCGTTCCGGTGCTGCGGCAGGCGTGGTCGGACGCCGGGCGCACGGGTGAGCCGGTGGTGGTGCCGTACGCGGTCCGCCCGTCGCCCGGGAAGCTGGCGCACTACCGCGAGCTGGGCCTGCAGGAGGTGGTGCTGCAACTGCCACCGGCGGGGGAGGCGGAGGTGCTGCGGACGCTGGACGACTTCGCGCAGTACTTGTGACGTACGGCAGCGGGCCGTACCGGATGGGTGACGGCGGCGGGCGGGATGCCTGCCGGCCGGGGAGGGGGACCGCGCCGGGTGCGCCCTAGGACCATCGGTGTACGGCCCCTCCCGTCCGGGTCGGTACCGGAGACCGATTCGCATTCGCCCCCTCCGGTCGTAGCGTCGAAGGTGAGGACCCGTTGCGCCACCCGCGGCCAGCGGTCCAAGGACATCGGTCCACGGTCCAACAAGATCAACGGTCCGAACGATCCCGCAGATCAGAGGACCACGCCGATCACGGGACCAGAGAGATCAAGGAGATCCCATGCCTCGCCTCGACCACACGATCGTGCACAGCACCGACCGTTTCGCCTCCGCCCGGTTCCTGGCCGATCTGCTCGGCGCGCCCGAGCCCAAGGCGTTCGGGCCCTTCGCCGCCCTCAAGCTGGACAACGGGGTGGCCCTCGACTACGCCGAGCATGTCGCAGCCGGCGAATTCGTCCCGACGCACTATGCGTTCCTGGTGACCGAGGAAGAGTTCGACGGGATCTTCGGCCGCATACAGGAGCGCGGGCTGTCCTACTGGGCCGACCCCATGCACACCAGGGCTCAGGAGATCAACACCCTGGACGGCGGCCGCGGTGTCTACATCCTTGACCCCGATGGCCACAACATGGAGTTCTTGACCAGGACGTACTCCGACGAACTGCTGGCCAGTATGTAAGCGTGCGGTGCGCCGCCGCCGGGAAGTGCCCCTTCCGTACCCCGACGGAACCTCCGTCCGCAGTGATCAGCGGCACAGCAACGGCTCCTTCTCCGGCGGCGGGGCTGTCGGCGGGCGCTCGTATCCTCGGAGGATGACTTCCAGCGCGCAGGTACCTGACCAGGCATCCGACCAAGGGACCGACCGCGGGACGAACGCCGGTCCCACCGCCGCGGGCCGGCCCACGGCGAACGCGATGCGCCGCGCGCTCAAGCGGGCCCGCGACGGTGTCGCGCTGGACGCCGGCGAGGCCGCGGTGCTGCTGCAGGCGCGCGGCGAGGACCTCAGGGACCTGTGTGCCTCCGCGGCCCGGGTGCGGGACGCCGGTCTGGAGGCCGCGGGCCGCCCGGGGGTCATCACGTACTCGCGCGGTGTCTTCATCCCCCTGACGCGCCTGTGCCGGGACAAGTGCCACTACTGCACCTTCGTCACCGTCCCCGGCAAGCTGCGCCGGGACGGCCACGGGATGTTCATGTCCCCCGACGAGGTGCTGGACATCGCCCGCCGCGGCGCCGAAATGGGCTGCAAGGAAGCCCTGTTCACCCTGGGGGACAAGCCGGAGGACCGATGGCCCGAGGCCCGCGAGTGGCTGGAGGCGCACGGCTACGACGACACGCTCTCGTACGTCCGCGCCATGGCCATCCGCGTCCTGGAGGAGACCGGCCTGCTGCCGCACCTCAACCCCGGGGTGCTGTCCTGGACGGACTTCCAGCGGCTCAAGCCCGTCGCCCCGTCCCTGGGGATGATGCTGGAGACGACCGCCGAGCGGCTGTGGAGCGAGCCCGGCGGTCCGCACCACGGATCACCCGACAAGGAACCGGCCGTCCGGCTGCGCGTCCTGGAGGACGCCGGCCGCTCCAACGTCCCCTTCACCACGGGGCTGCTCATCGGCATCGGCGAGACGTACGAGGAGCGCGCCGAGTCCCTTTTCGCGCTGCGTCGTATCCAGCGCGCCTACCACGGCATCCAGGAACTGATCATGCAGAACTTCCGCGCGAAGCCGGACACGGCGATGCGCGGAATGCCGGACGCCGAACTGGAGGAGCTGGCCGCGACGATCGCGGTGGCCCGGCACATCATGGGCCCCTCGACCCGTATCCAGGCACCGCCCAACCTGGTCGACGGCGAATACCAGCTGCTCATCGACGCCGGGATCGACGACTGGGGCGGTGTCTCCCCGCTGACCCGCGACCATGTGAACCCCGAGCGCCCCTGGCCGCAGATCGACGAGCTCACCGAGCGCTGCGCCGCGGCCGGCTTCGAGCTGCGTGAACGGCTCCCCATCTACCCGGAGTTCCTCCAGCGCGGTGAGCCCTGGCTCGACCCCCGCCTGCTGCCGCATGTCCGTGCCCTCGCCGACCCGGAGACCGGCCTGGCTGTCGAGGACGCCCCCGTGGTGGGACGCCCCTGGCAGGAGCCCGACGGGGGCTTCACGATGAGCTCCTCGGGCCGTACGGACCTGCACCACACCATCGACACCGAAGGCCGCACCGCCGACCGCCGCGACGACTTCGACGAGGTCTACGGCGACTGGGAGGCGCTGCGCGAGGCCGCAGCCCCCGGGATGGCGCCGGAGCGCATCGACTCCGACGTACGCCAGGCCCTGGCGCAGGCCGCCGACGACCCCACCCGGCTCACCGACGCGGAGGCCCTGGCGCTGCTGCACGCCGACGGGCCCGCCCTGGACGCGCTCTGCACCATCGCCGACGAGCTGCGCCGCGACACCGTGGGTGACGACGTCACCTACATCGTCACCAGGAACATCAACTTCACCAACGTCTGCTACACCGGCTGCCGCTTCTGTGCGTTCGCCCAGCGCCGCACGGACGCCGACGCCTACACCCTCTCCCTCTCCCAGGTCGCCGACCGGGCCCAACAGGCCTGGGACGTGGGCGCGGTGGAGGTGTGCATGCAGGGCGGCATCCACCCCGACCTGCCCGGCACCGCGTACTTCGACATCGCGCGCGCCGTGAAGGAACGCGTCCCCGGCATGCATGTGCACGCCTTCTCGCCCATGGAGGTCGTCAACGGCGCGACGCGCACCGGGCTGTCCCTCCGCGAGTGGCTCAGCGAGGCCAAGGCCGCCGGTCTGGACACCATCCCCGGTACCGCCGCCGAGATCCTCGACGACGAGGTCCGCTGGATCCTCACCAAGGGCAAGCTGCCCACCGCCACCTGGGTCGAGGTCATCAAGACCGCCCACGAGCTGGGCATCCGCTCGTCCTCGACGATGATGTACGGCCATGTCGACCAGCCCCGCCACTGGCTGGGCCACCTCCGTCTGCTCGCCGAAATCCAGCAGGAGACCGGCGGCTTCACGGAGTTCGTCACCCTCCCCTTCATCCACACCAACGCCCCCGTCTACCTCGCCGGCATCGCCCGACCCGGCCCCACCACCCGTGACAACCGCGCGGTGACGGCCATGGCCAGGGTGCTGCTCCACCCGCACATCACCAACATCCAGACCAGCTGGGTCAAGCTCGGCGCGGACGGTGCCGCCGCAATGCTCCGCTCCGGCGCCAACGATCTGGGCGGCACCCTGATGGAGGAGACCATCTCCCGGATGGCGGGCTCCAGTTACGGCTCCTACCGTTCCATCCAGGACCTCATCGCCATCGCCGACCGGGCCGGCCGCCCGTCCCGCCCCCGCACCACGACCTACGCCCCGGTCACCGGGGAACGCCAGGCCGCCGCCCTCGCGTCGGACGGTCATCTGCCGGAGCTGCTGCCGGTCGTGGAGTAGCCGGTGGGGCAGGCGGCCGCGGTTATCCACAGCCCTGCTCCCGCAGCTCCGCCGACGGCTAATCTGCGGGAGCAGGGCAGAAAAACCGGCACCGCGGCAACGCCGGGGCGGAGGGGGTGGAACCGGTGGCACACAGCAGGCTGTCGCGACAGGAGCTGATCCGGCTCCGGCGGCGGGAGGGGTTCGTCGGGCGGCGCGGCGAGATCGCCGCGTTCCGTGACAACTTCTCCCGCACGGTGGAGGATCCGGCGCACCAGTTCCTCTTCCATGTGCACGGCCAGGCGGGCGTCGGCAAGACCTCACTGGTCCGGCAGTTCGAGGAGGCCGCGCGCGAGCAGGGCGCGCCGACGGCGTATGTCGACGAGGCGGTGCACGGCGTCCCCGAGGCGATGGCGGCCATGAGTGGCCAACTAGCCGCGCAAGGCCGTCCCTTGAAGGTCTTCGACAAGCTGCTCGCCACCTACCGGGAGCGGCGCCACGAGGTCGCAGCGGCGGCCGTCGCCGCGGAGGGCGCGCCCGGCCCGGCGGACCAGGACGATCCCCCGGGGGCCGCCCCCTCGCCCGGCAGCATGATCGCCGCCCAGGCCGGGCTGGCCGGCCTGGGGCTGCTGCCCGGCGTCGGCGCCCTCACCGGAGGACTGGACCCCCGCCAGGTGGCACGCGGCGCGGACCGGCTCCGCGGTCTGCTCAGCGCCCGGCTGCGCACCCATGACGAGGTGCAGCTGGTGATGGAGCCGCTGGAGGCTCTGACGCCGGTCTTCGTCCGCGAACTGAGTGCCGTCGCGGACGAGTCACCCTCGGTGGCGCTCTTCTTCGACACCTATGAGCGGACGGGGCCGCTGCTCGACGTCTGGCTGCGTGACGTCCTGGTCAGCGATCGCTATGGACCGCTGGCGCCCAATGTGGTGGTGACGCTGGCCGGGCAGACCGCACTGGACCGCCGGTGCTGGGCCGACTGCCTGGACTGCGTGACGGATCTGCCGCTGGACGCCTTCACGGAGGACGAGGCACGCCAGTTCCTGGCGACCAGGGACATCACCGACGAGCGCATCGTCGAGGTGATCCTGCGGCTGTCCGGCGGCCTTCCGGTGCTGGTCTCCACCCTCGCCGAGAACCGCCCGCGCGCCGCCGAGGCCGTCGACGACCCCAGCGACACAGCCGTCGAACGCTTTCTGAAATGGGAGACGGACCCGGTGCGCCGCGAGGCCGCATTGGCGGCAGCCCTGCCGCGCCACGTGGACGAGGACATCTTCCGGGCCGCGGTGGACGCGGCCGCCGCCGAACAGTTCGGCTGGCTGTGCGGGCTGCCGTTCGTCGCCGACCGGGCCGGGCGATGGCAGTACCACGAGGTGGTGCGTACGGCGATGCTGCGCCTCCAGCGCCGTAGATCACCGCAGACCTGGACGGCCCGGCACCGCCATCTCGCCGAGGCCGCCCGGCGCCACCGCACGGACCGCGCGCCCGACGCGAACCCGGCGGAGTCGTGGTCCGGTGAACGCCAACTGGAGTACCGGCTCCGGGAGATCTACCACTCCCTCTGCGCGGACCCGCAGCCGTCCCTCACCCAGGCGCTGTCCGACACCCTGGACGCCGCCGAGCATGCGCCGGACGCCGTGCGCAGAGTCGTGGAGACCCTCCGCCAGGCCGGTGAGGACGCCGGCGACCCGGAGGTCGGCGACTGGGGCGCACGCATGACCGCCGCGCTCACCGAGGACGGCGGCGGCCTGATCTCGATCCTCACCGCACTGCTCGGCCGCCCCGGCCTCGATGCGCACCGGCAGGCCCGCATCCACCGCATCCGGGGCCGCGAGCACCGCAAGGCCGAAGCCTGGCCGCAGGCGTTCGCCGACTTCGACCGCTGCCTCGAACTCGACCCGCGCGACGCCGCCGCCCTGCTAGGCCGCGGTCTGACCCACCGCTACATGCGCTGCTTCGAGCGCGCCGCCGAGGACTACACCCGCGCCCTGGAGATCACCCCCGACTCCCTGGACGCCGCCTCCCAACTCGGTGAGGTCCACCGGCTCCTGGGCCGCTACGAGCAGGCCATGACCGAGTTCGACCGGGCCCTGGCCCTGGAGCCACGCCACGCCTTCAGCATCGCCAGCCGCGCCGTCTGCCTGCGTCGCCTCGGCCTGCACGAGGAAGCGCTGGCGTGTCTGGAGCGCGCCATCGAGATCAAGGCGGACTACGCCTGGGCGATGGCCGAACGGGGCGCCACCTACCGCGAGACGGGGCAGTACGCCCTGGCCCTGGCCGAATTCGACCGCGCCCTCGCCGTCAATCCCACCTACGTCTGGGCCTACGCCCGCCGGGGGATCACCCTGCGGTTGATGGGCCGCTACGAGGAAGCCCTCACCGCCCTCGGGCGCGCGGCCGAACTGCATCCGAACGACCCCTGGGTATGGGCGGAGCGCTGCCACACCTGCCTCCACAGCGGGCGTGACGAGCAAGCAGTCCTGGAGGCCGACCGGGCCCTTGCCATCGACCCCGACTATGCCTGGGCCCACCTGGCCCGCGGGACCGCTCTGCACGCCCTGGACCGCGATGACGAGGCACTGGCAGCCCTTGACCGCTCCCTGGAACTCAACCCCGGCGACGCCCGGGCCTGGGGACTGCGGGGCGCGGTGTCCGGCCACCTGGGCCGCTACGAACGCGCCCTCGCGGACCTCGACCGGTCGATCGCCCTGGACCCCGCGGAAGGCCTCACCCGCTGGCGACGCGGCCTGGTGCTGAAAGCGCTGGGCCGTATCGAGGACGCCCGCTCCGAACTCTCCGCCGCGCTGCGCCTCACCCCCGACTGCGGCCGGGCCGCAGCCACCCGGGGAGCGATCAACCTGCTCACCGGCCGACTGACGGAAGCGCTGGCGGACTTCGACCGCGCCGTCGAACTCGGCGCCGACCCCGCCCTCACCTTCGCCCCACGCGGCAAAACCCACCTCCTACGGGGAGATGACCCCCGCGCCCTGGCCGATTTCGACCGCGCCCTCACCGACGCCGCGCCAACCGCCACCCTCCTGGCCCTCAAGGCGGGCTGCCTGCGCCGCACCGGCCACCTCGACGCGGCACACGAGGCGGTCGAGGCGGCCCGGGAAGCGCTGGCTACCGACTCGACCGACCCGGCCGCCGGCCCGGTCGTCCGGTACGAGGCAGCGCTGCTCACCGCCACACTCAGCGGCGCGAGCAGGAGTGGGACCGTGACCGCGGCTGGGACGGCGACGGCGACTGGGACTGCGACCGCGGCTGGGACGGCGACGGCGACTGGGACCGCGACGGCGACTGGGACCGTGACCGCGGCTGGGACCGCGACTGGGACTGCGACCGCGAACGCGAACGCGACTGGGACTGGGACTGGGACTGCGACTGGGACCACGACCACGTCCACATCCGCGTCCGCGACGGCGACGGTGACCGGAGACGCCTGGGCGGCACTGCGATCCGAGGAGATACTTGCCAGCCCCTTCGGCAACGGCTGCGCGGGCCGCGACAGCAGCGGCAGCACCGACACGGACTGTGAAAGCAGCGGCAGCACCGACACCGACCCTGACAGCAACGGCAGCACCAACACCGACCGTGACAGCCACCGCAGCACCGACACCGACCGCGGCGCCGCCGATGGGAGCCACGCCCCCGCCTCCCCCGACGGGAGCAACGCGCCCGCCTCCCCCGCACCTCTCATGGGGATGGTGCCGGTCGCCGTCCTCGTTCGCTGTGTCCTCGGCGACTGGTCGGATGCCGAGGCTCTCACCGCCGAGCTGCTGGACGGTGGCTCTTGGGAGGCCGTTGCCGAGACCGAACTCGGGCTGCGCGATCTCGCGCGTCTGCCGGGGGCGGAGGTCGACCAGCTGGAGGCGATGCGCAGCGGGCTGATACGTCACCTGCGGGCGACGGCTGTCGCCTCGGAATGACGGGCGGCCCAGCGCCTCGCCGATGGCCGATGGTGTCCGCCTGCTCCCCCTGGGGGTAGGACGGTCCGTGGAGACAGCACCGGTGATCCGCACCCGCACCCGCACCCGCACCCGCAGGCGAAGGCGCAGGCGCAGCGGAGCCACCCTCCTCGTTGGCCGCTGCGCCGGGCAGGGCCAGGACCGTGCTACGGGCCGCTCAGTCCCCCACTCCGCCCTCGTACTCCGCCTCGTGCTGCAGGATGCACTGCTGCCACTGCGAGAGTGCCTCCTCGCGGTCGCCTCCGCTGTCCTGGGCAGCGACGATCAGTGCGTCGGCCGCCATGGCGGCGAGCCGTACGGCGATATGGCATACATCGCTCTGGGGGAGCGGCCGAAGGAGTTCCACCGCGCCGTCGCTGTCTCCGGAGAGCGCGGAGGCGACGACAGCCATGGTGGTGCGATCCCACTCGTACTCGGACATGGGGAGAGCATGCCCAACGGGCGCCGCCGCCATCATCGAACGGATGAACGCCCAGGTGGGGGGGCGGAAGGGGAAGGAGGGGCGGGAGTGGCGCCAGACACCCGGTGGGACGAGGCCGGTGGCCTCTTCGCGCCTGACCTGAGGGGGACGCCGCCCGAGGCGTGGGGTGGCGAAGGCGTCGGTCGAGGACCGGCTGGAGGTGCTGTGGTCTCCTCCACGCGACCGGCGGGCGGCCGGGCAGGGCTGGCCGGGGCTGCCGGCCTGTGGGGCGGGTCCCACGTCCGGATGACCGGTGCCGCCTCAGCCCAGTTGACGGATCGGGCTGCCCGCCAGGAAGGCCGTGACGTCGTCCTCGACCGGATGTCGGAAGCAGCCCTCGTCACTGCGGCGGGTGACATGGCCGAGGTGGGGGAGAACCAGCACGTTCGGCAGGGTGCGCGGCGGGTGGTCGTCGGCCAGCGGCTCGTGGTCGAAGATGTCCAGACCGGCACCGGCGCGCAGGGCCGGACCCGGCGGCGCCCCGCACCGATGCGGCCCCGCACCGAGGTGGCCCCACAACGACGCGGCCGCAACGACGTGGCCCCGCACTTACGCGTGCCCGTACTTACGCGTTCCCGTACCCACGAGTGCCCGCACCCACGCGAGCCCGTACTCACGCGCCCCCGCACCCACACGCCCCGCACCCACACGCCCCCGCACCCCCGCGCCCCGGAACCCCCGCGGCCCGTAACCACTCAACGCTGACCCGCACCCATCCGCACCCACCCGCACCCATCCGCACCCACCCGTACCCACCCGCACCCACGCGGCCCGTATCGACCGAGCTCGTACCCATCGGGACGGTACCGGCCAAAAGCCTCCTTGCGAATGACTATTCGCAATACCCTCCTGGCTGAAAATTGATCATTCCTGGTCGATTACAGTGCTGCGCCAGGGGCCCCGCAAGGCCCCGGGACGTAGTGAGCTTCAGGAGGGCGCAGTGAGCGAGCGCAGCGAGCGTGCCGTTCAGAGGTGCGCGCCGCGCGAATGCGAGGCCGAGCGGAGCGAGGTTTCGGCATGAGCGCAGCGGGCGGCGGCGCCATCTGGGGGCGCGCGGAGCAGCAGGATTTCCGCGGCCGGGTACGAGGCTGTCTGCTCGGCGGCGCCATCGGCGATGCGCTCGGCGCCGGTATCGAATTCGACTCGCTCGACGCGATCCGCAAGGCGCACGGCCAGGAGGGCGTGACCGATTTCGTGCCTGCCTTCGGGCGGCGCGGCGCGGTCACCGACGACACACAGATGACCCTGTTCACCGTGGACGGTCTGATCCGGGCCCAGGTGCGCCGCGACACCGGCGCCTGGCATCCGCCCACCGACGTCCACCGCGCCTATCTGCGCTGGGCCGTCACCCAGCGCGACTGGGGCCCGGACGAGCGCAAGAAGGACGACGGCTGGCTGGCCCGCGAGGAGTGGCTGTACTCCCGGCGGGCACCGGGCCGGGCCTGTCTGAGCGGTCTCGGCGACGAGGCGATGGGCACGCTCGACCAGCCCAAGAACCCGGACTCGAAGGGCTGCGGCGCGGTGATGCGCTCCGCACCGTTCGGGCTGCTGGTCGGCTGGGAGCCGCAGCTGGTCTTCCAGCTCGCCGTCGAGTGCGCGGCGCAGACGCACGGCCATCCCACCGGCTATCTGGCGGCCGGCGCGTTCGCCGTCATCAGCCATTCGCTGGCCCGTGGCGAGGACCTCGACAGCGCCGTACAGAAGGCGCTGGCCCATCTGGCCACCCGCCCCGGCCACGAGGAGACCACCGACGCCCTCAAGCGCGCGCTCGGCGCCGTACGGCAGGGCATGCCGACGCCCGCCCGGGTGGAGTCCCTGGGCGAGGGCTGGACGGCCGAGGAAGCGCTGTCGATCGGTGTGTACTGCGCACTGGTCGCCGAGGACATCCGGCATGGTCTCCTGCTGGCCGTCAATCACAGCGGCGACAGCGATTCCACCGGCGCCATCTGCGGCAATCTGCTGGGCATCCTGCACGGCGAGACGGCGCTGCCGCCGGTCTGGCTGGTCGAGCTGGAGGGCCGGGACACGATCCTGCAGCTGGCCGACGACTTCTCGATGGAGATGACGCAGGGCGCCGCGCTGCACGGCCCGGCCGGCTCGTCGCCGGGCTGGCTCGCCCGGTATCCGAGGGCTTAGGGCCTGTCCGAGGGGGTGGTGTGGGCCCGCGGCCGGCACCGCTCTTGGATCAGTCCGGGAGCGTCCCGCTCGGCGCGCGCTTCGCCCCGGACGGACCGCCACGGAACGCCACGGAACGCCCTAACGATCCCTCGACACCTCCCCCGAGCCACCCCGCATCCCGTCCGCGGCCCCGTCCCCTTGCTCAGGAATCGCCACCGAGCCCGCCGCGCGTCCCCGTCGTCATCGGCGTTGATGCGCGCCAGCACCGCGTCCCGCTCCGGTGTGTCCTCCGGCCGTACGTGGCCGAGCAGGATGAACAGGAGCAGCGAGGTGGCGACCGGCGAGACGATCTGGACTGCAACGGGACATCGTCCAGGCCGTAGTTGGTCAGCCAGAAGGCGAACAGGCCGGCCGCCCAGGAACCCAGTGCCGCCGTGGGCCCGGACGTGCGGAAGATCCGTAGCATGCCGAGCAGGAACGGGATGGAGATCGGCCCGACCAGCCCGGCCACCCACTTGATGACGACGGTGATGATGTCTTTGAACGTGGGCGAGTTGACCTGGTTGGGGAGGGCCATCGACAGCACCAGGAAGGCGACCGTGGACAGCCGCGCGGCCAGCAGGCCCGCCCGGTGCGACCAGTCGCGCGCCTTCGCCGAGAGGGCCGGTGCGATGTCCCGGGTGAACACCGCGGAGATGGCATTGGCGTCCGAGGAGCACATGGCCATGGTGTGCGAGACCAGTCGCCGGCCGCTGACCCGCCCGTCAGCCACCCGAGAGGAGAAGTGCCCGGCGGGCGGGCTATCGCATCAGCTCCCCCGCGTTGACCAGCAGCGACTGGCCCGTGATGGCGCGCGCCCGGTCGGAGGCCAGAAAGGCCACGGTCTCGGCCACATCCGCGTCCGTCGCCAGCTCGGGCAGTGCCATCCGCTCGGTGAGCCGGGCCAGCACCTCGGACTCCGGGACGCCTTCGCTGCGCGCCTGGAACCGTACGTACGCCTCCACCGGCGGGCCCCACATCCAGCCGGGCTGCACGGTGTTGACCCGTATCCGGTCCGGCCCCAGTTCGCGCGCCAGTGAGTACATCGCCGAGACCAGCCCGCCCTTGGACGCCGCATACGCCGCCTGCTGGACCTGTGACGGTGCGGCGACCGACGACTGGGTGCCGATCATCACCACCGAGCCGCCGCCGCGCGCCGTGAGCGACGGCAGACAGGCACGGGTCATCCGCAGCGTGCCGAAGAGATTGATGTCCGCGACGCTGTGCCAGGAGTCGAAGTCGGCGTCCCGCAGGCCCCCGAAGAGCGAGTCCAGGGCGGCGACATGGACCACCGCGTCGATCCCGCCGAACCGCTCCACGGCCAGACCGGCCAGCGCCGCGCACTGCTCCTCGTCGCCGATATCCGTCGCCCGCCAGGCCGTACGCGCGCCCGAAGGGTCCAGCTGTGCCGCCGACTTGGCGAGATTTGCCTCCGTGCGGGCCCCCAGCACCACCGAGGCGCCCTCCCGTACACACGCCGCCGCGACCTGATGGCCGAGCCCGGCTCCTACGCCCGAGATGACGACGGTCTTGTTCCGCAGCAGCATGTGTGCCTCCCGGCAGGGCAGGCCACCCGGCACCGCCCAGCTCATTTCTGATGGTCCGTCAGATTGGCGTCAGATTAGATCCGGGGGCCCGGGAAGACCAGAGCCGTTCGCCAAGACGGGAGAGACGCGTCGGTCAGTCCCAGGGCACATGTTCTGTCGCCTCGAAGCAGTACTTGACCCATGTGCCGGTGCGGCGGGGACTGGTCGAGGGCACCGCGCACAGCCGCACCCGGAAGGTGGGGCCGACGGTCGCCATGGTCGTGTACTTGTCGTGGTTGTAGTCGATGGAGGCACTGCGGGCCGCGCCGCCCGACACCCGGAGCGTCACCGTGTCCCCCGGCTCGCCGTTGACGATCCGGCCCCAAACGGCACCGCAGCTTTTGCTGTAACGCAGGTGTATGCGGACCGGGTTGCCCTCCTGCGGCTCCCAGGTGGTGGCGTCATACGCGCACCCGCTGTCCTTGGGCGTCCTGCCGTCGCAGCCCACCCCGGGGCAGCCGGGCGGTGGATCCTCGAAGAGCTTGGGCAGCTGGTCGGCGCCCACGGTGGCCAGCGCACCGGCGACCGCCGTGACGACACCCACGACCAGCGCATGCCGGGTGTGCGCCCGCAGCCACCGCCCGGCCCAGCGGAGCCGCGCCCAGGCGCGGTAAAGGAAGGAAGGGGACGGCTCTGCCGGTTCGTTGTCCGAGCGGCCGGGCTCGGAGCCGGTCTCGGGCTCGGCATCGGGAGCGGGAGGGGGAGGGGAACCGGAACCTGCATGGGAATCGGGGTGGGGATCGGAACCGGGGTCGCGGCCAGGGGCACGGCGTGTGATGAGGCCAGAACCGGAACCGGGATCGGAATCTGGACCGTCCTGGGAACCAGCCTGGGAGCCAGCGTCGGCGTCGGAATCAGGGTGGGGATCGGGTTCGGGTTCGGGGCTGGGGTTCGACGGGCCGTGCGCCGGGTTGTCCTCCGGTGCGTCCGGCGGGTTGTCCGGGCCACTGGTCATCCGGCCTCCCGGGAGGTTCACTGGAGGTCCACGTGCCGTGGGCCTCCAGTTTCCGGCAGGGCGACGGCCGTCCGGAAGCGGATTTTCCGCCGCCCGCCGCTTCCCGGCGCAGGCACCGGCCACACGCGCTCAGTCGTGCCGACGCGCGCCCCCCAGCGCCTTCTTCAGCCGGTCGAGCCCCTCGCGGATCTCCTCCGGGGGGTGCGTCACGAACGACAGACGGGCGGCCGTGGCATCCGGCGGCCCGGCGAAGAACGGCGCGCCGGGGACGTACGCGACGTCATGCCGCACCACCTCGGGCAGCAGCGCCGTCGCGTCGTACCCCTCCGGCAGCGTCGCCCACACGAACATGCCGCCCGCCGGACGGTTCCACCGCGAGCCCTCGGGCAGCGCCGCCGCCAGCCCGTCGACCAGCGCATCCCGCCGCTCGCGGTAGGCGTCGCGCACCCGCTTCAGATGCGCGTCCAGGTCCGCGACCGCCAAGTACCGTGCCGCTGCTGCCTGGTCGACGGTCGAGGTGTGCAGATCGGCGGCCTGCTTGGCGATGACACAGGCGCGCCGCAGCTCGGCCGGGGCCCGCAGCGAACCCAGCCGCAGACCGGGCGCCATCACCTTGGAGAACGAGCCGAGCAGCGCCGTACGGTCCTCGGCCCCGGGGAAGGACGCGACCCACGGCACCGGCTCACCCTCGAACCGCAGCTCTCCGTACGGGTCGTCCTCGGCGATCCACAGCCCGCGCCGGGCGGCGACCTCGGCGACCGCGACCCGACGCTCGGCGGACAGCGTGCGGCCGGTCGGGTTCTGGAACGTCGGCACGATGTAGAGCAGCTTGGGCCGCTCCCGCGCGGTGATCTCGTCCAGCGCGACCGGATCCAGGCCCTCGTCGTCGGTCGGCACCGGCACCACCCGGGCACCGGCGAAGGAGAAGATCTGCAGCGCCGCGAGGTAACAGGGGTCCTCGACCAGCACCACATCGCCCGGCTCCAGCAGGGCCGTGGCCAGCAGCGTCAGGCCCTGCTGGGAGCCGGTGGTGACCAGCAGGTCGTCGGGGCCGGTGGCCAGTCCGCGCGCGGTGGTGCGCGCCGCAATGGCCGCGCGCAGCGCCGGACTGCCCTCGCTGGTGGAGTACTGCAGCGCCCGCAGCGGGTCCTCGGCCAGCACATGCTGAAAGGCGGCCGCGAGGCCCGCCGTATCGAACAGCTCGGGCGCGGGCAGCCCGCCGGCGAACGAGATGACCTCGGGCCGGGCGGTGAGCGCCAGGATGTCGCGTACGGGCGAGCTACCGGTCCGCGCCGCACGGGCGGCGAGCCCGGGAACGGGGGTGGCTGCGCGGGCAAGTATCGCGTCCGGCATGGCGACTCCAATCGCTCGTGGTCTGCGATTAACCAGCGTTAGCTGCAGATGTCAGGCAGCTTAAGCGGCACGGGACCGGAAAGCAGGGGTGCCCGCATGATGAGCCGGGTGCGGATGGGACTGCGGGGGCGTGTGGGGTTACGCGTGGGGCTGCGTACGGGCCGGGGGCGGCCGCACGCGCTCGGCCTCCGACGGTCGCCTGGAGGGCCCGTGCACCACCTCTCCGACAGCCGCCTGGAGGTCGTGCATCACCTCTCCGACGATTCGTGCACCAACCTCTCCCCATCTGACGATTCGTCAGCTACACCTGTCTGTCATGACCGCAGACAGCGAAGGAACGCCAGAGGTCACCACCACCGCCGCGGCCGTCGACACCGGGCCCGCCACCTACGCCGAGCTGGCCGCCATCGGCCCCTACGGCGTGCACCCCGGACATGCGCTGATCACCATGGTCGAACCGCATCCCGGGCATGAATACGCCTACAACCGCTGGTACGAGGACGACCACTACATCGCGGGCGCGATGGCGATGCCATGGATCTTCGCCGGCCGCCGCTGGGTCGCCACGCGCGAGCTGCAACTGCTGCGCCGCCCAGAGAAGTCCGCCGTCGCCCGGCCGGTCACGGCCGGCTGCTATCTCTCCACGTACTGGCTCACCGCGGGCCGCTACGACGAGCACATGAAGTGGACCGTCGGCATCAACAAGCGCCTCAACCGGGACGGCCGGGTCTACCAGGACCGTACGCATGTCTTCACGGCCTTCCAGGACCATCTGGCGACGGTCTACCGGGACGGTGCGGCGGGCCCCCGCGACTTCCACGCACTGGACCACCCGTACGCCGGGCTGGTGCTGGAGGTGATCGACGCGGACGGTCCGGAACGGCGGGACGCGCTGCTGGAGTGGCTGTGTGCCCGGCATCTGCCGCGGCGGCTGTCGGGTTCACCGGCCGCGATGGTCACGGTTTTCCGCCCGACGCCGCTGCCGGGGGACCGGATGTCGTATGTGCGGCAGGTCGAGGGCGTCGACACCCGGCTGACCCTGCTGTGGTTCCTGCAGCAGGACCCGCGCGACACCTGGGCGGAGCGGTTCGCCGGCCTGGAGGAGGAGGTCGCGGAGTCAGGGCTGGGGCGGGTGGAGCTGGTGGCGCCGTTCCTTCCGACCGTGCCCGGGACGGACCGGTATGTGTCCGAACTGCGCTGACTGACGCGGGCGGCAGGTGGCGGGCGGCAGGCGATGGGCCGCAGGCGATGGGCGGTGGGCGTCGGCGGGCGGCTGCCGTGTGCCGGAAGGGGAGGCCCGGGCATGGCCGAGCCCCCTCGGCCGGGACGGCGATCCAGTCGAGAGGGCTCACATCTGCGGATTGCGGACGGTGACGGCTCAGGTCACGCCGCGTCGAACGCGCCGCCGGCGACGTCCGACACAAAGTGGCGCCAGGAGGAGTTGTCGAACGTGAGACGCGGACCGTCGGGGTCCTTGGAGTCCCGCACTGCGATGGCTGCGGCGGTCGGCACGGCGATTTCCACGCAAGCGCCGTTGCCACCGGAGTACGAGGACTTGGTCCAGGAGAACGCGGAATTGGGCTGCACGGCCATGTTCACTCCAACTCACTGTGAGTTACCGGGGATTCGGTACTGACGACGCTACGCGCCAACATCACGAGCCGCAGAGGCCGTTCACCCGTACGAAGGGCTTATTTCTTGATCTCTTTTCATGGGGGTGACCGCAGGTGTACCGTGCGATCCCTTTCGCCGGAATCCCGGATTCCGCGCTATTGACTCCCTGGTGGACGTCATCTCATGGCGTCTGCATGGGATTTCGCCGCGTCGGCGATGAACTCCCGGCTGTGCTCCGCACTCAACGCCTGCGCACGCAAATGCTCGTACATGATCGTGTATTTGTGCACATCGTTGGTCTTCTCCAGATAGAGGTCACTGGTGACGCCCTCGATGTACACCACACTGGAATCGGCGGCATCGTCGAATTCCAGGATGGAGAACGTTCCCGACATTCCGGCGTGCGCACCGGTGTCGTACGGCAGAACCTGCACGGTCACATGCGGCAATTGGCTCATCTCGACGAGATGGTCCAGTTGCTCGCGCATGATCAGATGGCTGCCGACCACCCGCCGCAGCGCGCTCTCGTCCAGCACCACCCACAGCCGCAACGGGCGCTCGGGGTCGGTGACCCGCTCCTGGCGGCGCATCCGTACCTGGATGCGCTTCTCCAGATGGTCGGGCGCCAGCTCGGGGACTGTGCCGGGAATGACCGCCTCGGCGTAGCCGGGGGTCTGCAGCAGACCGGGCACCAGCAGGGACTCGTAGATCCGCAGCGAGGCCGCCTCGGTCTCCAGGCCGATGTAGACGCTGTAGGGGATGTCGCCGAAGGCGTGCCACCAACCCTGCTGACGCGAATCCTTGGCCATCTGCATCAGCGAATCCACGATGCGGTGGTCCTCGACCTCGTAGACCCCGCACAGATCGCGGACATCGCGCTGGCTGATGCTGCGGCGGCCGTTTTCCAGGCGGCTGATCTTCGACTGGGAGACCAGCAACCGCTCGGCCACCTCCTCCGCCGTCATGCCTTTGAGCTCACGGAGCCTTCGCAGCTCCTGGCCCAACCGGCGTCGCCTGACGGTGGGATTGACATTGGACGCCACGGGACGTGCACCTCCGGCTCCGTACTGCTGTTGTTTCCTTTTCAGCAGACTGCCACTCCGAGGTGACGCCGCGCAGTGAAATGCACACAGAAGGCGAGCGAGCAGAAGCGCGGGGTGGCGGGCCGGCCGTCGTCCAGAACGGTCGGCCCGCCACCCCGCGCTTGTTGCTGCGGCTCCCGAACGGAACTTGGGGACGGGTGGTGCGGGTGATGCGAGTGCTGCGCTGGGTGGTACGAGGGGTCGTACGGCGTTCTACGGCGTCAGCGGGCGCCTACCCGGGCCATCCGGCCGTGGGCGTGCCGCGACTGGACCGGCGCGCCGGCCGGGTCCGCCGTGGCCCGTGCCGCCGGTTGCCGGACGGCTCCCGCGGCTCCCGCGGCGGCCGTCTGCGGCCGCCGCGGCTGGGCCGCGACACCGTTCTGCACATCCATGACGGCGTGTGCGACCAGCCCGCCCATCGGGTCGTGCCGGATCAGATCCCGGAGACGGGAGCGCGATGACCGCCCTTCGTTCCCTGGATACAGATGCTTGCCGAGTCCGACCGCATGGGCCAGCGCGGCGAGCGCCGCGGTCCGCGGGTCCGGGGGTACGCCGGTGCGGATCGCATTATCCAGCCGAGCCCTGATTTCCCGGCTGATGGCCGTCTCCGTCGCTTGGTAGCGCGTCGTCGGCAGCACCCCGCACATCTGTCCCGCCACGGCATGCACCATGCCGCACCGTTCGAGATGCGTGAGGTAGGTCTGGCGCAGCCCGAGTCGGGGCCCGCCGATCCAGTGGACCGCGCGCACCGGACTGCCGCGTCGGCGCAGCAGTTCGAGCGCGGAGTCCAAAGTCGGATCTCCTGTCGGCCGTGCCATCACCACGGCGATACGATCCCCGTCTGGGGCTATCCGTCCTGCCAGAGCCAGCTCTACTAGCTGTGCCCCGGCCAGGCCGAGGTCGAGCGACTGCGGCTGCGCTGTGGTTCCCGTGGTCGGGTCCAAAGCGAGCAGCAGAAGCTCCTCCGGAATTGTTCTGCGGCTCCTGCCCATCCATGCCTCCCCGCGTGGATGAATGACAGGGTGACCCCTCTCACATTCATCTGTCGAGAGTGCGTGGGGGGTTCGGTAGGGAACCGGTAGGTATGTCGTTCTCGTCTTGCACGTCGGCGACATCTTTCTGAGGGGTGCGGCGCCTACCGGTACGCGTGGCGGCGAGATGGGGCCACGTGGACACAGGACACTTGGGAACACTGGGCCAGCAGCGTGGGACGTATGAAGGAGACATCGGTGGCGGGCGAGTCCCCCGACAAGTCGGACAAGAAGCAGTCGTCGGGGAAGACGGCGCGGAGCAAACGCGATCCGCGGCTGTCGGCCTTCCGCGGGAAGCCGGACGAATCGGCGAAGAAATCGGGTGCCGGGAAGGATCCGAAGCCTGAGGACGGGGCGGAGGCCGCAGCGGAGCCGAAGTCCGCGGCGGAGCCGGAGTCCGCGGCAAAGCCGGAACCGGGATCTGCGGCGAAGCAGGGATCCGCGGCGAAGTCCGCACCGGCGAGCGGGCCGGAGTCTTCGGCGAAGCCGGAGTCCGGGAGCGAGACGAAGGCCGTGACGGAGGCGGAGTCCGGGGCCGTGACGGAGGCAGAGGCCGTGACGGAGGCGGAGTCCGGGAGCGAGCCGGGGGCCGAGGACGCGTCGGGGACCGAAAGCGCGCCTGAGGAGCCTCAGGGGGCCCAGGAGGGCGGCGGGGGCGCCGAGGGTGGCGACGCCCGCCTGCGCGCCGCTGTGGCCGCCTGGGTCGCGGGCAAGGGCGACGAGGACGCCGAGGCGGGTGAGGGTGGCGACGGCGGTGCCGACGCTGAGGTTGAGGCCAAGGCCAAGGCTGAGGCCAAGGAGGCCGGTGCTGATGCCTCCGAGGCGTCCGGGGATGCCGACGGTGAGGTGGAGGGCGAGGTGGACGGCGACGTTGAGGATGCCGCCGCAACGCCGGAAGCAACGCCGGAAGCAACGCCGGAAGCAAAGCCAGAAGCAAAGCCTGCCGCAAAGTCCGACGCAAAGCAGCAGGTGAAGCCTGAGGCGAAGGGTGCGGCGGGGGCGGACGCCGCGGCCGGCGGGAAGGCGGACAAGGAGGCCGGCGAGGGCGCTGCGGCCGGGGTCACGGACAAGGACAAGGCCGAGTCCGGGTCCGGGTCGAAGCCTGCCGCGTCCGGTTCGAAGTCCGACGCCGATGCCCTCGCCGATGCCGACGCCGGTCGGGGTGGCTCCGAGGCCGGGGCGAAGTCCCAGCCCGAGGGCAAGGGTGAGCCTGAGGGTAAGCCCGGCTCCGCGAGCAGGCCCGGGTCTGACAGCAAGCCCGATTCCGGGAGCAAGTCCGGGTCCGAGGGCAAGTCCGGGTCCGAGGGCAAGTCCGAGTCGCGGCCCAAGGTTGAGGTCGTCGACCAGCCGACCGCCGTGTTCAAGACCGTCGGGCCGCAGAAGAGCAAGCCCAGCGGGGCTGCCGGTGCGGCGAGCGACGGCAAGGGCGACGGCAACAGCGACGGCAACAGCAACGGCAAGGGCGGTGAAGAGGCTGAGGTCGGGGCCGAGGAGTCGGCGGGCGATGACGCGACGCGCGTCTTTGCCTTTGCGAAGCTAAAGGGCAAGGGTGCCGAGGACGAGGTCGTCGACCAGGCGACCACCGCGTTCAAGATCTCCCCGCCCGCCAAGGACAACGACGCGGCCAAGAGCAAGGCCAAGGACAAGCCTGAGAGCAAGGGCAAGGCTGACGCCGAGGGCAAGGCCGACGCCGCGGCCAAGAACGAGGCCAAGAACGCCGCGGCCAAGAACGAGGCCAAGAACGAGGCTAAGAGCGACGCCAAGAGCGAGGCCAAGGCTGCGAACGTCGCCGAGCGGGACTCGGAGCGGACCAGTCAGTTCGTGGCGCTGAAGTCGGCGGACGACGGCACGGCGGGCAAGTCGCTGGGCAAGACGGCGCCGAAGACGCCCGCCCGTACCCCTGACAAGGCCCCTGACAAGGCCCCTGAAAAGGACGAGGGCAAGCCCGGGGGCAAGCCTGGGGACAAGGCGGCCGACAAGGCCGGTGCCAAGCCGGCCGGCAAGGCACCCGGTGCGCTGCCGGCCGCCGAGCCCGCGAAGTCCGCGAAGGCCGCCGAGCCGGCCGCGCCGCCCAAGCCCGCGGACCCGTCGGGCGCCATGCCGCCCGCCACCAAGGGCGCCACGGCCGCCGCCGCTCCCGCCGCGCTGCCCGAGTCGGAGCGCACCAAGCAGGAGCCGCTGCCGCCGCTCGACCTCCTGGCGCAGCTCACCAACACCCCGCCGCCGCCCGAGACCCCGCTGCGCACGGTCGTCCGCCGGTTCAAGATCTGGACCCCGCTGGCGGTGCTGCTGGTGATCATCTTCGTGGTCGCCCAGGCGGTGCGCCCGTTGCCCAACCCGACGCTCACCGTCGGCGACGCCAAGTCCTCGTTCACCTTCGAGGGCGGCAAGCTCGCCGTCCCGTGGCCCGCGCAGGGGCAGGCAGCAGTCAAGGTGGTGGGCTCCGGGGACCTGGGGACGTTCGGCCCGCAGAAGCCGGTGCCGACCGCGAGCGTGGCCAAGATCATGACGGCCTATGTCATCCTCCGGGACCACCCGCTCAAGAAGGACAAGACGGGCCCGAAGATCGAGGTCGACGCCAAGGCGGTGACCGAGGGCGGCTCCCAGAGCGAGTCCCGGATCGAGGGGCTCAGTGCAGGGCAGAAGTTCAGCGAGCAGGACATGCTCAAGATGCTGATGATCCCGTCCGGCAACAACATCGCCCGCCTGCTGGCCCGTTGGGACACCAAGTCCGCCAACGAGGCAGCGTTCGTCAAGAAGATGAACGCCGCCGCCAAGGACCTGGGCATGAAGAACACCACCTACACCGACCCCAGCGGCCTGGACCCCAAGACCGTCAGCACCGCCGTCGACCAGCTCAAGCTGGCCGAGGCCGTCATGAAGTTCGACGCCTTCCGGCCGATCGTCGCCATGACCAACGCCGACATCCCGGGCCTGCCGGGGCGGATCAACAGCAACATCGACAACTTGCTGCTGGCCGGCCTGAGCATCAAGGGCATCAAGACCGGCTCCAGCACGGCGGCCGGCGGCACGCTCTCCTGGGCGGCCTACAAGACCGTGGACGGCAAGGACCACCTGATACTGGGCACGATGATGGACCAGCACTTCAAGGGCCTGGACCCCAACGGCGGCAACAGCCTCATCCTGGTCAAGGAAAACAGTCAGAAGGTCATCGAGGCCGTACGCAACGCGCTGACCTCGGCCACGGCGGTGAAGAAGGGCCAGGTCGTCGGCTATGTCGACGACGGCCTGAACGGACGCACGCCGGTCGTCGCCACCAAGGACCTGAAGGCGGTGGGAGTCCCCGGCCAGAAGCTGACGTTGAGTGTCGGTGACGGGGGCAAGACCGTCCCGCACACCGCGAAGGCCGGTACCGAGGTCGGTGTGCTGACCGTCGGCAACGGCCAGAGCATGCAGAAGGTGCCGGTCGCCCTGCAGGAGGACCTCGTCGAGCCGTCCTTCGGAGCGAAGCTCATCCGCATCACCTGAGCGGGCCGGGGGCCGCGGGCGTCCGGCCCGCGGCCTCCGGGTCACCGCCCGCGGCTCCCGGGTCACCGCCCGCGGCTCCCGGGTCACCGCCCGCGGCCCCTGGTTCGCCGGCCCCGCCCGGTTCCGGGGGCCTGATCTCCTCATGTCCCGCGGCCACCGCGTGCGTTCCTTCCCCGGTCGCCGCCCGTGGCCGCCGCCCTGCTCGTCCCTCTGGTTGTCCACCGGTGGCCCGCTTTATCGTGAGCCTGCCTATCTGACTGTCTGTCCGTCCGTCCCGCGCGTGACCGGAGTCCGTCATCGACGTAGCGCAAGCGCAGCAGACGCACGTGTCCCCCGTCGCCGCCCGCGGTACCTGGGTGGCGCAGGGTGCGGTGGCGCTGATGCCCGCGGGGCTGATGCTGTTCCTGGGGGCGTGGGGGATCCGCCGGCAGGACGCCATATGGCGGGACGAGGCGGTCACCTACGACATGGCGCACCGCGGCCTGGCCGATCTGTGGTCCACGCTCCAGCATGTCGATGTCGTGCACGGTCTGTACTACGTGCTGATGCACCTCTGGTTCACCGGCTACGACGCCACCCTCCGCGGCGTTCTCGGCGATGCGGTCGGCCTGCGGCTGCCGTCCGTGGTGGCGATGACGCTCGCCGCCACCGGGGTCGCGCTGCTGGGACAGCGCCTGGTCGGCCGGCGGGCGGGGCTGCTGGCGGGCCTCACCTTCGTGCTGATCCCGGTCGTGCAGCAGTACGCGCAGGAGGGCCGCTCGTACGCGATGGTCTGTGCGCTCGTCGTCTGGGCCACCTATGTGCTGGTGCTGGCCGCGGCTCGTCCGCGCAGAGGGCTGTGGCTCGGCTATACGGCACTGATGCTGGCCGCCTGTCTGCTGCACGAGTTCGCGGTGCTGGCGCTGCCCGCGCACGGCGCCGCGGTGGTCCTGGCGCGGCTGCCCCGCCGCGTCCTGCGGGCCTGGCTGCTCGCTTCGGCCACCGTCCTCGCCGGTCTGGCGCCGCTCGCGGTGTTCAGCACCCGGCAGTCGGCGCAGATCAGCTGGCTCATGTGGCCCGACCCCCTCCAGCTGCTGACGTTCGCCGTGCTTGCCGTCCTCGGCCTCGCCTGCGCCCGTGTCCGGGTCCGCTCCCGCGGCCCCATCGGGCTGCGCGCCCTCGGTGTCCCCCTGCTGCTTCTGCCCACCCTCCTCCTGCTGCTGCTCTCCCATGTCGAGCCGGCCTACGTGGACCGCTATGTCCTCTACTACGTGGTCGGGTTCGCGCTGCTCGCGGGCGCCGCGCTGGCACGGCTGCTGAGGCCGTCCGGCGAGCGGGGCCAGACCCGTGGGCGGCGGCTGCGGCGGGCGATTGCAGTGGTGGTGCTGGTGGCGGTGCTGGTGCCGGTCAACGTCCATCTGCGCAGTCCGGACAGCCGGGTCGACGATGTCACCGCGGTCGCGCACGCCGTACGGGAGGTGGCCGAGCCCGGTGACGGGCTGCTGTTCATGCCGTCCCGGCGGCGGATCTGGCGAGCGACCCTGCCGCACGACTTCCGCGGCCTGCACGATCTCGCGCTGGCCGGGAGCCCATTGGCCTCGCACACCCTCTACGGCACCGAGCGCTCCGGCGACGAGATCCGCGACCGGATGCTGGCCGCCCGACGGATCGTTGTCGCCGGTGACCCGGACGGCCAGCCCGCCGACGACAACGACCAGGAGATCGCCAAGCGGTCCACGCTGCGCGCCGCGTTCGAGATCTGCCGCACCAAGGAGGTACGGGGCGCCCGGATCACGGTGTACGGGCGGGCGGGGGAGTGCGGCGGGGGAGGTAGGAGGCCGGGAGAGGCAGGCGGCGGGGAGAGGTAGGCGGCGGGCTCGGGGCGCACCGACCACGCGGGTGGGGTGGGCACGGCTGTGCGGGGGCAGCTGGTGTGGGCGCGGCTGGTGCGGGGGCGGCCGGTGTGGGGGCAGCCGGTGTGGGCGCGGCTGGTGCGCTCACACCGGCCGTCGGTCGTTCCTTGTCCGGTCGTTCCCCGTGGGGTCGCTTCCCGTGCGGTTGCTTCCTGTCCTGTCGTTCCCCGCGTGGTTGCTTCCCGTCCGGTCGTTCCCCGTGTGGTTGCTCCCCGTCCGGTCATTCCCCCTGAGGCGGACGGAAGCTGCGGACCAGCTCGATGCGCCCGACGATGTGCCGGTTGAACTCCGCCAGCTCCTCTGCGGGCACCCACAGTTCGAGGATCGTCCGGCCACCCGCCTGCCGCACCGGATAACGCTCGGCGAACTCCGCCTCGACCTCGAAGCGGGTGACATGGCCGACGCCGGAGGCCGGCACATTCCAGTCGCGGGCGATCCGTATCGCGTAGTCCTCGTTGAGCACGGGGTAGAAGATCGGCTGGTCGGGCAGGCGCGGCGGCCAGGCGCGCCAGCCGGAGGCCTCGACCAGGGCGAGCTCCTCGGGGCCGGTGGGGCGCCAGAGGGTGAGGGTGGCGGGCGCGGTCTCGCTCCGGCGCGGCGTCTCGATCATGCTCGTACGGTACGAGGCCGGGGAGGGCGGGCGCGCGGTGATTTCGGGGCGCGGGCGGTCGGGCGGCAGCGGGGGGCGGGAGACGCGGGGTACCGGGCCGGGCGGCAGCGGGGGGAGACGTGGGGTAGGTACCGGGCCGAGCGGGGTGGTGCGGATTCGCGGGGCGGATGGGCGGTGGCGCAGGGCGGCTGTACGCCGGAGTGGTCATGACTCCGTTCTCCGCCGCGAGTCTTCGACACCTACCGAAGGGACTCCGGCCTACGGTGCCCATATGAGCACCTCCCCGGAGTACGCCACCTTCCACTTCCATGCGCTGCACCACGCCGACCAGCCGCTGCTGCTGCCCAACGCCTGGGACGTCATCTCGGCCGTCGCACTCGCCGGGGCCGGATACGCGGCAGTCGGCACCACGAGCCTGGGCGTCGCCGCGGCCCACGGCTATCCGGACGGGCGCGCGCTCGCCGAGGCCCGGGACGCCACCGTGGCGCTTGCGCTGCGGCTCAACGGTCGGTTGACCTGCCCGTACACGGTCGACGTGGAGGGCGGATTCGGCGGCGACGCCGGCCAAGTGGGGGACTTGGCCGCCGAGTTGGCGGAAGCGGGGGCGGCCGGGCTGAACCTGGAGGACGGGCTGCCCGGCGGCGAGGGATTGCAGGATCCGGTGCGTCAGGCCGAATTGATCAGCGCGGTGAAGGAGCGGGCACCGGGCCTGTTCCTCAACGCCCGGATCGACACCCACTGGCGGGCGGACAGCCCACCGCCCCTCTCGGTGACGCTCTCGCGCGCCGAGACGTACCTGGCCGCGGGTGCGGACGGTGTCTTCGTACCGGGCGTCATCGCCGACGAGGAGATCTCGGTTCTGGTCGCCGAGATCCCCGCCCCGCTCAACATCCTCTTCGATCCCGGGCGGCACACCGTCAGCCGTCTGGCGGAGCTCGGCGTGCGCCGCATCAGCACCGGCTCGCTACTTTTCCGGACCGCCCTGCAGGCCACTCTCACGGCGGCGGACGCCATCCGTACGGGCCGGCAGCCGACGGAAGCGGCCGGGGCGGGCGGCGAGGTGCTGAGCTATGCGGAGGTGCAGCGGCTGGTGGGGGAGGAGTAGGGACGGCGGGGGCGTCGGGGGCCGGGGGCGGGCTCGCCGTCCGGGTCGTCGGGCCTTGTCGGCGTGACGGCCGGCTTCCGGCGTCCGGGTTCAGGTCGACGTACGCGCGCGGTTCGGGCGTATGGGCGGGGTCGGACGTACGGGCGGGGTCGGACGTACGGGCGCGGTCCGGGAGTGCGGCGCCGGTCCGGGCGTACGGGCGGGGCCCCGGCCTACGGCGTCAGTTCGGGCGTCCGGGATCAGGCCCGGCGTCCGGGTTCAGGCCTGGCGTCCGGGTTCAGGCCTGGTGGCTGCGGCTCCCGTGGCGTCGGCGGTGGAAGGCGACCGCCGCACCGGTGACGCCCAGTGCACCCGCGCCACCGATCAGCCCTGCCTTGGGCAGCTCGCCGGCCTTCTCGGCCAGTCCGGCCAGCCCGTTGTCAGGCAGCATGATCGAGGTCCGGCTCTCCGAGGGAGCGGTGGAGTCGGCGGCGAAGGCGGCGCCTGCGGGAAGCAGCAGCACGGCCAGCGCGCCGGTCGCGACGGTGGCGGTACGGATCACGGAGCGGCGCTGGGCCCGCATGGGTACTCCTCGTCGTGGGCGGCTCGCGCCGCCGTAGGGATGCGATAAGAGTCAGCACGCTACGGAGCGTCCTTAACGGCGATCCATCCGTTGTGTAACAGTCACCGAGATCTCTGGGATCGGTCGTGTGACGGGACCCCTGCCCAGGTCGGGCCAAAATGGCTGAATTCCCCCTCCAGCCGCACCTCATGACCCGGCCTCACCGAGCTCAGCCGACCACTCTCACCAGCTCGGCCGGCCGCCGTCAGCAGCACAGCCGACCGCCGTCAGCAGCACAGCTGACCACCGTCACCAGCTCAGCCGGCCATCGTCAGTGGCTCGGCCGACCACCGTCACCAGCCCGGGCCGGCGCTCTCGGCGAGCTCAGCCAGCCGTCCATGCCGGGCGACGGTCGGCTGCTCGCCACGGAGTAACGGGGCGGCCGGCCGCGCTCACTGCACCACCTCAGCCGCTCTCACCAGTCGATGTCGTCCGGCGGCTCCGGCAGGTCCTCGTCCTCGGGCTCCGGCACGGCGTGCTGCTCCTCGGCCGCCCCGGACGCCGTCGTGGCGCCGGCGCCGGCGTCGGCGCCGGTGTCCGCGCCCGCTCCCGCGCCCTCCTGAGTCTCCCGCCCGGCCAGCACGTCCAGGATCTGCTGGCCGTACTTCGCGAGCTTGTTCTCGCCGACCCCGCTGACCGTGCCCAGCTCGGCCGTCGTCGTCGGCCCGAGCATGGCGATCTCCCGCAACGTCGCATCGTGGAAGATCACATACGCGGGGACGCCCTGCTCCTTGGCCGTACGGCCCCGCCAGCCGCGCAGCGCCTCGAAGGCCGGCAGCGCCGCCTCCGGCAGGTCCGCCGGCACCGCGCGCTTGCCCTTCGCCTTCGACTTGGACGCCCGCGCCGCCTTCTCCGGCTCGCGCCGCATCGGCACCTCGCGCCGGCCGCCCAGCACCTCGCCGCTCGCCTCCGTGAGCACCAGCGTGCCGTAATCACCCTCGACGGCGAGCAGCCCCTGTGCCAGCAACTGCCGTACGACGCCTCGCCATTCGGCTTCCCGGAGGTCGTCCCCCACGCCGAAGACACTCAGCCCGTCGTGATCGAACTGGATGACCTTGGCGGTCTTCTTCCCCAGCAGAATGTCGATGATCTGGCCCGCGCCGAACTTCTGCCCGCGCTCACGCTTCAGCCGTACGACCGTCGACAGCAGCTTCTGGGCGGGCACTGTGCCGTCCCAGGTCTGCGGTGGGGACAGGCACGTATCGCAGTTGCCGCAGGCGCTGCTCTCCTGCCCGAAGTAGGCCAGCAGCCGCACCCGCCGGCACTGGACCGTCTCGCACAGCGCCAGCATCGCGTCGAGATGGGCCGACAGCCGCCGCCGGTGCGCCTCGTCGCCCTCCGACCCGTCGATCATCTTCCGCTGCTGCACCACATCCTGCAGCCCGTACGCCAGCCAGGCCGTCGATGGCTGTCCGTCCCGCCCGGCGCGCCCCGTCTCCTGGTAGTAGCCCTCCACGGACTTCGGCAGGTCCAGATGGGCCACGAACCGGACGTCCGGCTTGTCGATACCCATCCCGAACGCGATCGTGGCGACCACGACCAGCCCGTCCTCACGGAGAAACCGGCCCTGGTGCTCGGCGCGCATCCGCGGATCGAGCCCCGCGTGATACGGCACCGCCGCAATGCCGTTGTCCACCAGGAACTGCGCGGTCTTCTCCACCGAGGCCCGCGACAGGCAGTAGACGATCCCGGCGTCCCCTGCATGCTCGTTCCGCAGCAGCTCCAGCAGCTGCTTCTTCGGCTCGCTCTTCGCCGCGATGCGGTACTGGATGTTCGGCCGGTCGAAGCTCGCCACGAAATGCCGGGCGTCGGCCATCCGCAGCCGTGAGGTGATCTCGGTGTGCGTGGCCTCGGTCGCGGTGGCGGTCAGCGCGATCCGCGGCACCTGGGGCCAGCGCTCGTGCAGCATCGACAGCGCCAGATAATCCGGCCGGAAATCGTGGCCCCACTGGGCGACACAGTGCGCCTCGTCGATCGCGAAGAGCGAGATCTTCCCGCGGTCGAGCAGATTCAGCGTCTGCTCGACCCGCAGCCGCTCGGGCGCCAGATACAGCAGATCCAGCTCCCCGGACAGGAACTCGGCCTCGACGAGCCGCCGCTCCTCCAGATCCTGCGTCGAATTCAGGAACCCGGCCCGCACGCCGAGCGCCCGCAGGGCGTCGACCTGGTCCTGCATCAACGCGATCAGCGGCGAGACCACGATCCCCACACCGCTTCTGACCAGCGAGGGAATCTGATAACACAGCGACTTGCCGCCACCGGTCGGCATCAGGACGACCGCGTCCCCGCCCCCTATGACGTGCTCGATGATCTCCTGCTGGCTGCCGCGGAACGCGTCATACCCGAACACCCGGCGCAGCACCTGCACCGCCTCGCTTGCGTCCGAAGCGCCTTCCACATCCATGTCCACGACCACTTCCACGTCCGCCAGAGCCATTCCGAAAGCCTACGAGCTCCGCGGGGGTCGCCGTCGACCCTGTGGATAACTCACACCGTCCGGCACCGTCGGCCGGCCATTCAGCCGGGACGAGATCCCTCGCACAGTACGTACGGCCTCGCCCCTCCGCACGGTGCGTACGGCCTCGCCCCCGCACACTACGTGCAGCTCCGTACCGACCGAGAGCCGCCGTGCTCAGGCCTCATCCGGACCTGCGGCGCCGGCGGTGGACGCCGGTCCGTCACCCACCCCAGGAGCCGGCCCCACGCCAGCAGCCACAGGAGCAGGCGGTCGGCAGCTCGATCGTCGTCATCGGGCACCGGCTTCGTCGGCCTGCTTCCCCCACCCCGCCGGCAGGGGCGGCAGCTCCGCGTGCGTGACCTTGAAGCCGCCCTTCGTCACCGACGCGAACGGGGCCGGTGCCATACAGGTGCCGACATGCGGGAAGACGGCCTTGCCATCGACGACGTCGACGTTCGAGACCGCCCAGGAGAAGCCGAACCGCCCCGTGCCGGGACCCCCGCTCCTGACGCTGAAGCCCAGCCGCTCCCCGATCTCCGCGGGGTCCTCGGACTTGGTGACCACGGCGCTGAGTGTCGCCATGTCGCCCCCGGTGGCCAGGCAGTCCACCGCGGCCTCCGCACGTCGGCCCTGCTTTTTCTCGGGCGACCAATGGGAGATCGTGACCGTGCCCCGTGCATCGGTGGGCATTCCCTGAGGCAGCCCGTCGACGGGCCGGCTGAACGGAGCGGCCTTCGCGTCGACGGAGAAGCGGATGTCGTCATGCGGGGAGTAGGCATAGAAGACGCGGGCCTGCCCGCTCACCCGGCCAAGCCCGGCCGGTGCCTTCACGACGCCCACGACGCCCACGGCGCCTGAGGGCGCAGCGGACGCGGCGGGGGTGAGCCCCGTCAGCGCGGCGAGTACGGCCACGGCGGCGACGGCTCCGACTGCGCCCCTGCGACGGCGGAAAGCGGCGGAACCGGCACTGCCAACGGAGGAAGAAGGGATGGAAGAAGAACGGACGGAGGAAGAAGGGATGGAAGGAGAAGGGACGGAAGAAGAACGGGCGGAGGGAGAAGGGGCGGAAGAAGAACGGGCGGAGGAAGTGATGCCGGGCACGATGAACTCCCTGGAGACGCAGCAGCCTTGGCGGCTGCCGTCCTGTCGGTGACGCCTCCAATCTGATGCCGGGCCGCCGGACCGGGCCATCTGCCGATCAGCGGATCTCGGACGCCGGAGCGGGCGTCATCTCCGCCGTTCGGCAGAGGGAGCGTCCACACGGCCGCTCGTAGGATCGGTGGCGTGACCGCCGCCATAACGGGCTTCGCAGCCCCGACCGCCCTCACCCTCGCGTACGGCACACGGGCGGCGATCCCCTACGGAGCAGTCCCGGCCCTCGCGTCCGCCGCCCTGCTCCTCTGGGCCGTTGCCTGCCGGCCTCGCTCACGCGCCCGCCTCGCCCGCCCGCTGACGCTCGTCGGATGTCTGTCACTGATGACCACGGTCACCTCCGACCCTCCGTCGACGCCCTGGGGGGCCGTGTGGCGGCCGGCCGAGATGGCGGTGCTGCTGATGCTCCTTGCCGTGGTGGCCCGTTGGGCGCCGCGCCGGCAGGCGGTGACTGCGGGGGTGGTGGCAGGGCTGGCGGTCGCGACGTGGACGGTGCCGCTGGTCCCGGCGCCGTCCCTGCTGCCGCTGGCCGGCGCCGTCGCCTTCTGGACGCTGCCGGTGCTGGGCGCGGCTGTCGTTGGCGGCTATCCACGACTGGTGGAAAACCGGCGGCGCCGACTGGTCGTCGAAACCCGGCGCTCGCAGCAGCTCGAACTCGCCCGGGATCTGCATGACTTCGTCGCACACGACATCAGTGGAATCGTCGCGCAGGCACAGGCCGCCCGCTTTGTGGCCGCAGCCGACCCGGGCCAGGCTCTGCCGGCCCTGGAACGCATCGAAAGGGCGGGGCTGAACGCCTTGGCTTCCATGGACCGCACGGTACGGATGCTGCACGAGGCACAGGGCAACGGCATCACGCGCACGGACGCTCCGGGACCAGCAGCTGCCCCCGCGGCCCAGGAAGCACCCACACCAAAATCCCCACCCCCTGATCCCAGCCCCCGCCCCGAGCCTCTACCTGGAGTGGACCAACTGCCCGCCCTCATCGAGCGCTTCACCTCCGCGGGAGCCACCGAGGCCCGCCTCGCCATGCCGTCCGCCACGCCCGGAACCCTCTCCCGCGAAACCAGCTCCACGGCCTACCGGATGGTCGTGGAAGCCCTCACCAACGTCCGCCGTCACGCCCCCGGAGCAGCCCGCGTCGAGGTGACCCTCACCCCTGTCGTCCGCAGCCTGGCCGCCCACCCCGTACCCGCCGTCGAGATCCAGGTCGCCAACGACGCCGGAACCGCTGCCACCACCGCCCTCCGTGCCCGACGGGAGCGCGACGGTCACGGCGGACGCGGCCTGACCGCCCTGCGCGCACGCGTACAGGCGACCGGCGGAACCCTCTCCTACGGCCCGCACGGCGGCGGTTGGCGGGTGCTGGCCGTGTTCCCGCAGACCCGCACCTTTCCCCAGGAGACGGCATGAGCGGCACCCCCACCCGCATCCTCCTGGCCGACGACCAGGACGACGTCCGCAGCGGCTTCCGGCTCGTCCTCGACTCGCAGCCGGACATGACCGTCATCGGCGAGGCCGCGGACGGCGCCACCGCCCTCGACCTGGCCCGCCACCTCCGGCCGGACGTCGTACTGGCGGACATCCGCATGCCGCGCCTCGACGGCCTGGAACTCACCCGCCTGCTCGCGGGGCCGCAGGCCACCCGGCCGACCAGGGTGGTCGTGGTCACCACCTTCGACCTCGACGACTACGTGCACACGGCCCTGCGCCACGGCGCCTGCGGCTTCCTGCTCAAGCGCTCCGGCCCGGCCCTGCTGATCGAGGGAGTCCGTGCGGCGATGGCGGGCGACGCCCTGATCAGCCCCCAGATCACCGTACGGCTCCTCCGGCAGTTGTCCCCGCCGCCCTCGCGCCCCCACCCCACGCCCGACACCCTCACGGACCGCGAACGCGAAATCGTCCGTCTGGTAGCCCGTGGCTCCACCAACCAGGAGATCGCCACCGAACTCGTCATCTCACCGGGCACGGCGAAGACCCACCTCGCCAACATCCAGTCCAAGCTGAAGGTCCGCAATCGCGTCGAGATCGCCGCCTGGGCCTGGCAGAACGGCCTCGTCTCACCAGCCTCGTAGGCTCCCGCCCCAAGCAGAACGGCCCCGGAGGCACAGCCCGAGGCCGCTCCGGTGGGCAACTCCGATGCGTCGTGGCACGATCTCGTAGGTGACCAGCAGAGCCACCACAGCGCAACACCTGCGCGACCTCGCGCTGCTGCGCCGCGTCCGCGACCGGATCGACCGGGAGTACGCGCAGCCGCTGGACGTCGAGGCCCTCGCCCGCGGCGTGAACATGTCAGCCGGACACCTCAGCCGCCAGTTCCGGCGTGCCTACGGTGAGTCGCCGTACGGCTACCTGATGACGCGGCGCATCGAGCGCGCGATGGCGCTGCTGCGTCGTGGCGACCTCAGCGTCACCGACGTCTGCTTCGCGGTCGGCTGCTCGTCGCTGGGCACCTTCAGCAGTCGCTTCACCGAGCTGGTCGGTGTGCCGCCCAGCGTCTATCGGCGCCAGGCGATGCGTGCGACGGCGGGGATGCCGTCCTGCGTGGCGAAACAGGTGACCAGACCGATCAGGAATCGAGAAGCGCCGGCCCCGGGCCGCACTTAGCGTGGCTGCCATGGACATCAGCATTCACGCGAGTTTCCTCCCGCACAGCGACCCGGAGGCCTCCCTGGCCTTCTACCGCGACACTCTCGGCTTCGAGGTCCGCAACGACGTCGGATACGGCGGGATGCGCTGGATCACGGTCGGCCCTCCCGGCCAGCCCGGCACATCCATCGTCCTGCACCCGCCGGCCGCCGACCCCGGCGTCACCGACGACGAGCGCCGCATCATCGCCGAGATGATGGCCAAGGGCACCTACGCCATCCTCCTCCTGTCCACCGCCGACCTCGACGGCACCTTCGATCAGCTGCAGGCCGGCGGTGCCGAGGTCGTCCAGGAGCCGACCGAGCAGCCGTACGGTGTGCGCGACTGCGCCTTTCGCGATCCCGCGGGCAACCTGCTCCGCATCAACGAGCTGCGCTGAGCCGTCCGGACGGGCGAGGACGGGGGCGTCGAGGGCCTCGGGAGCGGCGCGCTGCCGCCGCATGTCCGGGGCCCAGAGGATCCACGGGCCGAAGCGGAGGCGAACCAGCCGTCCTGTGCGAGGCTGACCAGATCGAGCCAGGCGACGCCGACGGAGACCGCGAAGGCGGCCCCGCGTGACAGATGGAGACCGCGAAGGCGCCCCGCGTGGCTGACGGAGACCGCGAAGGCGCCCCGCGTGGCTGACGGAGACCGCGAAGGCGCCCCGCGTGGCTGACGGAGACCGCGAAGGCGCCCCGCGTGGCTGACGGAG
>NZ_JBEZHQ010000006.1:124889-171806 GCF_040650675.1 Streptomyces sp. NPDC048637 | reverse complement strand
GGAGACCGCGAAGGCGCCCCGCGTGACAGATGGAGACACGATGAGCAAGGCCCCGAAGACGGACCCGCAGTCGCCTGCGCTGCACGCGGCCGACCGCCACGATCTGATCCGTGTGCACGGCGCGCGCGTGAACAACCTCCAAGACGTCAGCATCGAGATCCCGAAACGCCGGCTGACGGTGTTCACCGGCGTCTCCGGATCGGGCAAGAGCTCGCTGGTGTTCAACACGATCGCCGCGGAGTCGCAGCGGCTGATCAACGAGACCTACAGCGCCTTCGTACAGGGCTTCATGCCGACGCTGGCGCGGCCCGAGGTCGACGTCCTCGAAGGGCTGACGACCGCGATCATCGTCGACCAGCAGCGGATGGGTGGCGACCCCCGCTCCACGGTCGGTACCGCCACCGACGCCAACGCGATGCTGCGCATCCTCTTCAGCCGGCTCGGGCAGCCGCACATCGGCCCACCCAGCGCGTTCGCCTTCAACGTCCCTTCGGTCCGGGCGAGCGGTGCGCTCACCGTCGATCGCGGTGCCGACAAGACCAGGACCGTGAAAAAGACCTTCACCCGTACCGGCGGCATGTGCACGCGCTGCGAAGGCCGGGGCAGCGTCTCCGACATCGACCTCACCCAGCTCTACGACGACACCAAGTCGCTCGCCGAGGGCGCGTTCACCATCCCCGGCTGGAAGTCCGACAGCTTCTGGACCGTGCGGGTCTACGCCGAGTCGGGCCTCCTCGACCCGCACAAGCCCATCCGCAAGTTCACCAAGAGGGAGATGCAGGACTTCCTCTACCGGGAGCCGACCAAGGTGAAGGTCGAGGGCGTCAACCTCACCTACGAGGGGCTGATCCCCAAGATCCAGAAGTCGTTCCTGTCCAAGGACAAGGAGGCCATGCAGCCGCACATCAGGGCGTTCGTGGAGCGGGCGGTCACTTTCACCGCCTGCCCCGAGTGTGACGGCACCCGGCTCAGTGCGGCAGCCCGGTCGTCACGGATCGACGGGAACAACATCGCCGACGCCTGCGCGATGCAGATCAGCGACCTGGCCGCATGGGTCCGCGGCCTCGACGAGCCGTCGGTGGCACCGCTGCTCACCGCGCTGCAGCACACCCTCGACTCGTTCGTGGAGATCGGCCTCGGCTACCTCGCTCTCGACCGGCCGTCGGGCACGCTCTCGGGCGGCGAGGCGCAGCGCGTCAAGATGATCCGCCACCTCGGCTCCTCACTCACCGACACCACCTATGTCTTCGACGAGCCCACCGCGGGCCTGCACCCGCATGACATCCAGCGGATGAACGACCTGCTGCTGCGGCTGCGGGACAAGGGCAACACGGTGCTCGTCGTCGAGCACAAGCCGCAGACGATCGCGATCGCCGACCACGTCGTCGACCTCGGCCCCGGCGCCGGTACGGCGGGCGGCACCGTCTGCTTCGAGGGCACCGTCGAGGGGCTGCGGGCCGGCGGCACCGTCACCGGCCGCCACCTCGGCGACCGGGCCGCCCTCAAGGAGACGGTGCGCAGACCCACCGGCACCCTGGAGATCCGCAGCGCGACGACGCACAACCTGCAGGGCGTCGACGTCGACATCCCCCTCGGGGTGCTTGCCGTGGTGACCGGCGTCGCAGGCTCCGGCAAGAGCTCGCTCGTGCACGGGTCGATCCCCGCCGGATCCGGTGTGGTGTCAGTCGACCAGGGCGCCATCAAGGGATCCCGGCGCAGCAACCCGGCCACGTACACCGGACTGCTCGACCCGATCCGCAAGGCGTTCGCGAAGGTCAACGGCGTGAAGCCGGGGCTGTTCAGCGCCAACTCCGAGGGCGCCTGCCCCGCCTGCAACGGCGCCGGCGTCCTCTACACCGACCTGGCGATGATGGCCGGTGTCGCCACCACCTGCGAGGAGTGCGAGGGGAAGCGGTTCGAGCCATCGGTGCTGGACCACCACCTCGGCGGCCGCGACATCAGCGAGGTACTGGCGATGTCGGTGGCCGAGGCCGAGGAGTTCTTCGGCGACGGCGAGGCACGCACGCCGGCCGCGCACCGCATCCTCGGCCGGCTCGCCGACGTCGGGCTCGGCTACCTGAGCCTCGGCCAGCCGCTCACCACGCTGTCCGGCGGCGAACGGCAGCGGCTCAAGCTGGCCACCCACATGGCCGAGAAGGGCGGCGTCTACGTCCTCGACGAGCCGACCGCCGGCCTCCATCTCGCCGACGTCGAGCAACTGCTCGGCCTGCTCGACCGGCTCGTCGACGCCGGCAAGTCGGTCATCGTCGTCGAGCACCACCCTGCGGTCATGGCACACGCCGACTGGATCATCGACCTGGGCCCCGGCGCCGGCCACGACGGCGGCCGCCTCGTCTTCGAGGGCACCCCCACCGACCTCGTCACCGCCCGCTCCACCCTCACCGGCGAGCACCTGGCGGCTTACGTCGGCACCTGACCGAGGCCGCGGCCACCTTTGTGAGACGAGTTCTCTCATCTGGATACCTCGATGCCAGGGTGCGGACCAGTGGCACGAAGCGGCAGTCCAGCAGGCGCGGTGATCACGGGGTACGCGGCCGGCGGCGGCACCATTGTCAGCAGGTCGCCGGGCGTCATCGTGATCGCTGACCGACAGAATCCGAGTCCGCGACACATACACACCGCTGGGGCCCCCTCAGGTGCGAGACGCGGGCGGGGGGCAGGTTGCGCCATACGATGCTGCCACCACCCCCGCCGCCGTAGCGGGCGGAGAACTCGGCCAGCACGGCCGCCACCGCGCGGTGCCGGGCGGCCTCGGTGCGGCCTGCGAACAGGGTTCGTAAGGACTGTGTGCCGAGATAGCCGAAGAAGGTCAGATGCCCGCCGGGGACCAGGGCGGTCAGGTACCGCTCCAGCAGGGAACGCACCACGTCGGGGGTGAAGTTCGTAAAGGGCAGACAGGAGACGATCACGTCGTAGCCGTTCTCGGGCAGCGGCGTTTCGCAGATCGACTCCGGGACGATCCGGATCCGCTCGGACGCGTCGGCCAGCGCCGGGTCCGTCCGCAGCGCCTCGGTCAGCAGCCGTACGAACCGGGGGTTGATCTCGACGGTGTCCAGCCGGTCGCCCGGCCCGATGCGCTCGGCCAGCGCGCGGGTGACCGTACCGGTACCCGCGCCGACCTCCAGGACGCGCAGGGGGCTGCGGCCGCCGGGGGCGGGCAGCGGCACGGCGAGCTGCCGGGCGAGCGGGGATCCGCTCGGCGCGACCGCGCCGGTGGTGCGCATGGAACGGACTGCTTCCCGGAGGAACGCGGTGGCGCCGTTGTGTCGTAGGGGGCCGGTCGGGGCGGTGATCGCGGGAGCGGTTGCGGCGGTGGCCGGTGTCGGGTTCATGTCCGCAACGCTAGGCAGCGGCCGAACCCGCTCCATCGGCCGTTCCGCCGCGGCCACCCCGTACGAAAGTAGGGGGTGGTGGCCGCCAACTGGCCGATGTGAAAGGGGTGTTGCTTACCTATGCTGAATTGGTGAACAAGGTGACGGGCCGGACGGTGGGCAAGGTGACGGGCCGGACTTGGCCGTGGTGGGCCGAGGTGCTGATGATCTGCGTCGTCGGCACGGGAACGGTGCAGGAGGCGTATACCGGTGCGGGCGGCACATTGCTCAGCCCCCGCGTCGGGCTGGCCGTGGCGCTGGCCCTCTCGGTCCTGCTGCGGCACCGCCTGCCGGTGCTCGCCGCGGTGTGCACCGTCGCCGGCGCGGTGCTGCTGGGATCGTTCTTCCCACTGCTGGTCGTGCTCTTCCACCGCGCCGCCCGCGGCCGGTTCGTCTTCGAGGGGCTGTGCGTGGTGGTCGCGATGATCGGCAGTTCGCTGGCGCATCCGGGGAACAGCCTGTGGATGACCCGCAAATACGGGCCGCTGATGGTGCTGCTGCTCGCGGTGGTCATCGGACTGTGGACGGGCAACCGCCGCCGGCACGTCGCCTCGCTCGCCGAACAGGTCAACCGTCTGCGGGTGGAGCGTGAGCTCCGGGCCGAGCAGGCCCGGTTGGAGGAGCGCACCCGGATCGCCGCCGAGATGCACGATGTGCTCGCCCACCGGCTCACGGTCATCGCCCTGCACACCGGCGCTCTCAAGCGGCGGGTCGCCGATCTCCCCGAGCCGGTGGCCGACCGGATCGGCCTGCTGCGCACCGCGTCCACCGAGGCGCTCGGCGATCTGCGGGACGTACTGGGTGTGCTGCGGGGCCACGACACCGGGGAGACGGCGGCCTCACGGGTACCCGGTCTGCCGGAACTCTCGACGGTGATCGACGAGGCACGGGCGGCCGGACAGCAGGTCGAAGCGCTCATCGAGGGTGACCCCGGCTCCCTGCCGGCCAGCCATCGGCTCGCCATTCACCGTCTTGCGCAAGAAGCCCTGACCAACGCCCGTAAGCACGCCACCGGAGCGACCACGCAGCTTGAGGTGCGCTACGGTCCGCCGCAGTCCATGGTGGTGGTCCGCAATGCGTCCGGCGCCTCGTCCGAGGCCGCGGCCGAGGGGTCCGGCTTTGGCCTGGTCGGACTGGCCGAGCGGGTCGCGGCGCTCCACGGCCGTTTGGAGTTCGGCCCTACGGGAGCGGGTGGCTGGCGGGTGGCCGCCACCATTCCGCTCGATGACCAGCGCAGCAGGGGGGCGGCATGATCCGGACGATGATCGTCGACGACGACAGCCTGGTACGGCTGGCGCTCACCGACATCCTGGAGGACGCCCCCGGCATCACCGTCGCCGCACAGGCCTCCGACGGCCGGGAAGCCCTCGAACGGGCCACCGTGCAGCGCCTGGACGTCGTGCTGATGGATGTGCGGATGCCTCACATGGACGGCATCGAGGCCACCAGGCGGCTGAGCGCGCTGCCCGAACCGCCCAAGGTCGTGATGCTCACGACGTTCGACCTGGACCAGTACGTCTATGACGGGCTGGCCGCCGGCGCGGTCGGCTTCCTGCTGAAGGACACCGACCCCTCGGAAATCATCCGGGCCGTCGAGGTCGTCGCCGACGGCCAGGCCATGCTGCACCCCTCCGCCGCCCGACGGCTCATCGCGCACCATCACCACACCGCGCGCGGAGCCTCGGCGGCCGCCCGGACCCGGGTAGAGCGCCTGACGCCGCGCGAGACCGACGTGCTCGGGCTCCTGGCCGGCGGTGCGTCCAACGCTGAGATCGCCACCGGTCTGGGGATGCGGGAGAGCACGGTGAAGGCGCACGTCAGCCGCATCCTGGCCGCCCTTGAGGTGGACAACCGGGTGCAGGCGGCGCTGTGCGCCAAGGACGCCGGGCTGACGCGCTGAAGCCGCGCCTACGAGGCGCTCAAGGCCGCCGGTGTACGCCGTCATTGGACGCCTGCTGCCGTTCTCGCAGAGGGCGCCCCGGGGTGTGCTAGGACGGGACTGCCGTCAATTGGTGCCGTCAGAGGCCCCAGACCATGATCAGTCTGGGGCCTTTTGGCTGGTGCCCCCGGCAGGATTCGAACCTGCGACACCCGCTTTAGGAGAGCGGTGCTCTATCCCCTGAGCTACGGAGGCAGGGGATTGGACCCCTGACAGGGTAGCTGATCTGTTCGCTGCAGATTGCTTCTGTTGGGGATGTGGGGTGGTGGGCGTGGCCTGGTGGGGGAGCGGGTGGGGGAGCAGGTGGGGGTGGGGCGGGGATTGGGGATGGCGGTGGTCGGGTGGTGACCACCGCCATCGTGGTGTTCGGGGGCGGGCCGAGTGGTGTGGTGGGGGCCCGGGTTCGGGGGTCAGCCGCCGATGTGCCAGCTGACTGTGCCGTCCGTCGTGACGAGGAGGGCGAGGAGGAGCAGGTCGGCGGCGCCGAGGGCGATGCCCAGGAGGGCGCGGCCGCGGCGGTTGGTGCCGCGGGCCAGGGCCAGGCCGCCGAGGATCAGGGCACAGGGGCCGAGGAGAAGGTTGAGGACGAGGGTGCCGAGCAGGCCGAGGATGAAGGAGGCCACGGCCATGCCGTCCGCTTGGGAGCGGAGGCGGGAGGTGGTCGGGCCGGCGGCCTTGGTCGGCGTGGTGGGAGTCGTCCGCATGGCTGCGCTGAGCGTGGTCATCGGGAGGTCACCTCGTCATGGTGGCGGCGTTCGCGGAGGAAGAAGATGAGCAGCCAGCCGGCGATGACGGCGGCCGCGACGAGGGTGACGGGGACGGGGAGGTGTGCCGCGGTACCCAGCATGATCCCCATCAGGAGGAGGGCTGCGACGAGGAAGAGCATGATCTTCCTTTCCGATTCCAGAGGACAGTTGTTCACTCAGTTCCTTCAGTCTACGACCGTCGCCGGGTGGAGTAGTTCGGAGAACGGTTGTTTACTGGATGACATGAGTCACAGTCTTGGAGTCCGGCAGGCCCAGAAGCAGAAGACCCGTCAGGCGTTGCTCGATGCGGCGCTCGGACTGCTGGAGGAGCAGAGCCTGAGCAGTCTGGGGCTGCGGGAGGTCACGCGGGTGGTGGGGATCGCCCCGACCGCGTTCTACCGGCACTTCCGGGACATGGGGGAGCTGGGCGTCGCCCTGGTCGAGGAGGCGCTGGGGAGCCTGCATGTGATGGTGCGGGCGATTCTCGCCGAGCAGGACGCGGCCGAGGAGCGGATCGACCGCACGGTCGCGGTCGTGGAGCAGCATGTGCGTCAGCATCCGCTGCACATCCGGTTCGTGGCGCGCGAGCGGCACGGCGGTGTGCGGGCCGTGCGGCAGGCCATTGCGGGTGAGCTGGACCGGTTCGCGGAGGAGGTCGCGGCGGCGCTGAAGTCCCAGCCGGTGTCGGAGGGCTGGCGCGATGACGATGTGCGGATGCTCGCCGAGTTGTATGTGGACCGGTTGGTGACGACGGCCGCGGCGCTGCTCGACGCCGAGGCGGACGGCGAGGAGGGGGCGGCCGAGCAGGTCGTACGGGTGGCGCGTCGTCAGCTGCGGCTGATCAGCATCGGGCGGCGGCACTGGCGGGAGGAGGGGAGGGGGAAGGCGGGGAAGGCGGGAGAGGTGGTGTAGGTGGTGTAGGTGGGGGAGATGGAGTAGGGGGCAGTGTCAGGGCGGTCTCGGGCGAGGTGATCAGGCGCGTGCCGGTGTCACCCGTACGCGATAGGTGCCGTCCGGGTTTTCCGTCAGGACTGTGATGGCCGCGCCGGTGGTGCGGTCCGTGTAGGTGTCGCCGGGGCGGAAGGGGGCGTCGGTCAGTTCCGGGTCGACGTACTTGTTGTCGCGGTAGCAGCCGCCGCTGTGCGGGGTGGCGTCCACGATGCGGAGCGGGCCGCGGCCCGAGGGGACGTGCGTGGCGACGCGGTAGATGAGGATGCCGGGCCGGCAGACCGTTGGGTCCAGCAGGCCGCGGGTGCGGGCCTCGGCGACCAGGGCGGTGTGCGGCGAGGTCGGTATGACAACGATCTTTGTGCCGCCGGGGAGGGACACCGGGGTGAGGGTGTGTTCGCCGGGCGTTCCGCGGTGGGGGGCGCAGTGCACCTGATCGGCGGAGAGCCAGCCGAGTTTCCACTTGTGCCAGCCGACGAAGTCATTGCTCGGCCCCCAGTCCTCGTCCATCGGGTCCCAGTGCCCTACGGGGGGCGGGGCGCCGCGGCCGTCCGTGAAGTAGAGGTCGGGCAGGCCGAAGCTGTGGGCGTTCTCGTGGTTGAGGACGCGGAAGGCGCTCGCCCCGGTTTGCCGGCTCCAGATGAAGGAGGCGTTCCGGAACGGCACCCCGTCGGCGGTCTTCAGTCCCATGTCGCCGCCGCTGAACGTGACCGAAAGGACCGTACGGGTGGCGGGCGGCCCCGCGTTGGGGGTGGCGATGATGTTGATGACGTCGTAGTCACGGAAGTCGACGAGCGGGTCGACGGCGCGTACGACCTCCCGGGAGAGGGCGTGATAGCCGCCGTCCGAGGCCGGGTCGAAGCCGGCGCCGCGCTGGATGCTGTACGCCGCGAGCGGCCGTGACATGCGGATCCACTGGAGCAGCGGCCGGGGGCGGTAGGTCAGCCTGCCGTACGAGCTGGTGCGGAAGTAGTCCGTCGCGGCCGGGAAGAATTCGGCGAAGCGGGCGCCGGGGGACATCGTGGCGCGGGCGTCCGGGAAGTCGATGAAGACGGTGAGCGCCTGGACGACGCCGGACGAGCGGGCGAATCCGGCGGGGGTGTCGGCGGATTCGGCGACGTCGTCGCTGATGCCGCGCAGCGCACACGGGCCGCTCGGCGGGGCGCCGGGCGCGGAGGGTATCGCCACGGCGCTGGGCGGTGAGCCCAGGGCTATCGCCGCGGCTGCGGTGGCCGCACCTGCGGCCAGAACCGCGGATACCTTGTGCTTCATATTGATCACCTTGTGTCGGCGGGTGATCGCTCGCGCGCGGGGTTACATCAACTGGAGTCATGTCGGGGCCGGATGGGGCGGCGGCCTGAGGTACGCCCGGGGCCGGGGCGCGGCTGGGCCTGAGCAGGGCTTGGACTGGGCTTGGGTGAGGCCGGAGTCGGGCCGCCCGCGGGCTGGGCTTGGGTGGGGTCGGAGGTCGGCCTGGTGTGCGCGGGGAGGGGAGACGGCGGTGGGGTGTGGTTCAGGTCACATGGGGGCGTGAAATATCCGGGGAGGGGTTCCCCGTTTATGCGGACGTCCGGATGAAACGGGGAGCTTGTCCCCGGTTCGTGCCGGGTGTCGGATCGGTCGCCGGAGTGGGGTGACCGGATCGGGCGCCGGGAGCGGTATCCGGGGAGTCAGGCACCGAGAAGTCAGGCTTCGAGAAGTCAGGCTTCGAGAAGTCAGGCTTCGAGAAGTGCCGAGAGAGGGATGAGGGGAGTCAGCTGTCGTGACCGGCGTCGCCGCATGCGCGGAATCCGGGAGGGAGGGGCAGCAGCCCCGGCTGCGGGCCGATGCCCTGCGCAACCGGGAGCGGATCATCGCGGCCGCCCGCGAGACGATGGTCGAGTTCGGGGCCGAGGTCCCGCTCGATGAAATCGCTCGCCGCGCGGGTGTCGGCAATGCGACGCTCTATCGTCACTTCGCGGACCGCCTGGAGTTGATCCACCACGTCACGCTCTCCGTCATGTCCCGTACCGCGGACTGCGCCGAGAGTGCCCTCGCCGAGGAGTCCGATGCCTTCCAGGCGCTGAGGCGCTTTGTGCACGCTGCGGTGGAGGAGCGGATCGGGGCGCTGTGCCCGTTGCTCTCCGACGGCGTCGATCGGGACCACCCCGATCTGGTCGCGGAGCGGGTACGGCTGGAGGCGGCCGTCGAGGCCGTCATGGCCGCCGGGCGCGACAGCGGCCAGCTGCGTACCGACATCGCCGTCGGTGATCTGATGGTCGCGATCACCCAGCTCACCCGGCCGCTGCCGGGCAGTCGCTGTCTGAACTTCGACCAGTTCGTGCACCGGCATCTGCAACTGTTCCTGGACGGTCTGCAGGCACCAGCCCGATCCGAACTCCCTGGCGCCGCCGCCACTTTGGACGATTTGAGGCGCCGCTCGTAAACCGGGGAGCGCGACGCGGTGGCGGCGCGACGCGGTGGGGGCGCGACGCGGTGGCGGCCTCTCCCGTCCCGTCCGGTCCCGCCCCGTCTCATCCGCCCGGCCCGTCCCCTCCCGCCTCTCCCATCCGTCCCGCCTCTCCCATCCCTCCCGCCCTCCCCGCCCTCCCGTCCGTCACCGTCCGTTCCGTCCCCCGCGTCTTTTTGTGTCCGGTCCGTCGCTGTGCCGACGGCCGCCTCACCCGTCCCGTCCTTCGCTCCTGTTCGCTCACTGCACCAGTAGGTGGATCCCGCCATGCCTGAAACCGCCCCATACGTCGATCCCCGGCGCTGGAAAGCGCTGATATTCATCGCTCTCGCCCAGCTGATGGTCGTTCTCGACGCGACCATCGTGAACATCGCGCTGCCCTCCGCCCAGCAGGATCTCGGTATCACCGACGCCAACCGGCAGTGGGTGATCACCGCCTACGCACTGGCCTTCGGCGGTCTGCTGCTCTTCGGCGGGCGCGTCGCCGACCTGTGGGGACGGAAGCGGACCTTCATCATCGGGCTCGTCGGATTCGCGGTCGCCTCCGCGCTCGGCGGGGCCGCGGCCGACCAGGGGATGCTGCTGGGCGCACGTGCGCTGCAGGGTGTCTTCGGTGCGCTGCTGGCACCGGCCGCGCTGTCGCTGCTGGCGGTGACCTTCACCGAGGCCAGGGAGCGCGCCAAGGCGTTCGGCATCTTCGGTGCGATCGCCGGTGGCGGTGGTGCCGTGGGACTGATCCTCGGCGGGGTGCTGACCGAGTACATGAACTGGCGCTGGACCTTCTTCGTCAACATCCCGTTCGCCGTGATCGCCGCGACCGGCGCGTACCTGGTCATCCGCGAGCCCGCGGGGAGCCGTAACCCCTCCCGGCTGGACATCCCCGGCGTCATCCTGGCCACCCTCGGTCTGGTCTCGCTGGTCTACGGGTTCACCCGCGCCGAGTCGGACGGCTGGCTGGCCGGCCCGACCCTCGGCCTGTTCGTCGCGGCCGCCGTGCTGCTGCTGGCGTTCGTCCTGGTGGAGTCCAAGGTGAAGGCCCCGCTGCTGCCGCTGCGGGTGGTCACCGACCGGAACCGCGCCGGTGTCTACGCGTCGCTGGGCCTCGCCGTGATCGGCATGTTCGGTCTCTTCCTCTTCCTGACCTACTACCTGCAGATCGTGAAGGGCTATACGCCGGTCACCACCGGTCTGGCCTTCCTCCCGATGATCGTTGGCATGATCACCGGCTCGACGCAGATCGGCGCCCGGCTGATGACCCGCGTCCGGCCGCGGCTGCTGATGGCGCCCGGTTTCACGGTCGCCGCGCTCGGCATGCTGGTGCTGACCCAGATCGATCTGGACACGTCCTACCCCGCGCTGATCCTGCCCGGCTTCCTGCTGATGGGCCTGGGCATGGGTACGGCGTTCATGCCGGCCATGTCGCTGGCCACGCACGGCGTCCAGCCGCGCGACGCCGGTGTCGCCTCCGCGATGGTCAACACCTCGCAGCAGGTGGGCGGCGCGATCGGGACGGCCCTGCTGAACTCCATCGCGGCCAGCGCCACCACCGCGTACGCCACCTCGCACGCGGCCGGTGCGCGCTCGGCCGACCTGCTCAAGCTCCAGTCGATGGTGCACGGCTACACCACCGCCATCTGGTGGGCGGTCGGCATCCTGGTCCTGGCGGGCGTGATCGCCTACACCTTCATCAACACCGGGCGGCCGGACGCCGGTTCGCCGGCTGCCTCCTCTGCCGACGGCGAGAGCACGGTCCTGGGCTCGTCCGAGAATGACGGCGAGGTCCAGGTTCCGGTGATGGTGCACTGAGTCGTCGGGGGCGGGCCGGGGGGGCGTACGGCATCCCGCTGCGGGTCGGGTCAGGCCGGGTCAGGTCGGGTCAGGCCGGGGCGGGCCGGGTCGGGTCGGGCCGGCATCCCGCCGCCCCGGGCGGTGGCCGGGCCGCCCCGGCGCCGGGCGCTGCGGACTTCGTGTGCTGTGGACTTCGTGTGCTGTGGACTTCGTGAGCTGTGGACTGCATGCGCTGCGGACTGCATGCGCTGCGGATTACGTACGCCCGCACCGGACGCGGTCTGTCCGGCTCCCTCGCTCACACCGGCGTCGGCCTCCTCCGGTTCCGCTGATCCGTCAGCGCAGCCAGGGGAGGTCGGCGCCTTTCGGCTGCAGTCCTTCGGTCATCACTTGGCATATCTCGGCCAGTTGGCCGACCTGCTCCGGGGAGAGGCGGTCGAAGATCGCGGAGCGTACGGCGGCGACATGTCCGGGGGCGGCCTTCTCCAAGACTCGCATCCCCTCGTCCGTGAGGAGGGCGTTCTGGCCCCGTTTGTCGGACGGGCAGTTCTCGCGCCGCACCCAGCCGTTCTTTTCCAGGCGCGCGATCGCATGTGAGAGCCGGGAACGGGTGATCTTGGCGTTCTGAGCCAGCTCGGTCATCCGCATCCGGCGCCGCGGTGCACGGGAGAGCTGGACGAGCAGGCCGTAATAGACATGCGGCATCCCGGCATCCCGTTGCAGCTGGCGGTCGAGGTGATCCTCCAGGAGCGTGGTGGCGTGGAGGTAGCACTGCCAAGCGAATTGCTCCTCGTCGCTGAGCCAGCGCGGCTCGGCTGCGGGTTCGTTGCTCATACCATCCACTCTCTCACCACTCGGAGAGTTATTTAAGTTTTAACAACGTCGGGTTATGGCCAGATTCTAACGCTTGAATGTTCAAGTATTTGGTTCTTTCGGTGCTGCGGGCACACACGCCGACTACTGCCAAGTGTGACGCCGTGAAGTGGTGATGTCCGTAATTCCGGCTCTCTATCTGAGCCACGGTGCGGATGTCCCGCTGGCGGAGATTTCCCGGACCCTTTCGGACCCCTGCGGACCCTCCCGTCCGCCTCCCGTCCGCCTTCTGCCCGTCTCTGCCCGGGGCGAGGCGAGGCGGGGCGGGGCCGGGGTGCGGTTCTGTCCGTCAGTCGTCGGGGTCGATCAGCTCCACCGCGTTCAGGGCCGCCGACAGGGCGCGGGTGTCGCCGTCCGCGGAGGATGCCGCGACGTCCAGGGCGGTGTCCGCGAACTTGATCGCGTGCTCGTTGCCGTGGGCGACCGCCCGTTCGAAGACCTCCTCGGGTGTGGCCGCGGAGGCGTCCGGCGCCGGACGCGGGGTGTCCGCGGCGTAGAGCGTGGTGATCGCCGAGGCCGCTGCCCAGGCCACCGCGAACGAGCTCACCCAGAGGTCCCGGGGGAGCGCCGGCAGGGTGCGCAGGGCCGCGTTCGGCGCGGTGGCGGCGTGCACCAGCATGATGCCGTTCCCGTGGCCGTGGTCCGCGTAGTTGAGGGTGGCGGCGCGTACGAGAGCGGTCAGGCCCTCGCGGGCGGCCTCGGGGTCGTCGGGGAGGCGCAGCGACTCGGTGGTGCTCAACCAGCCGGGGGTGCCGGGCAGTTGCTCGTAACCGTTCAGCGGTGTCGCCGGACGCTCGGCGATACGGGGGAGGGCGGACAGCGCCTCGGCCGGGGTGGCGCTGCCGGTGGGGTGTACCGCGGCGGGCAGGGGCAGATGGCGGGCGCCCCAGTAGCCGAGGGCGTGCGCGAACTCCGCGAGCCGGGCGGCGTCCTCACCCTCCGTCAGCAGGCTGCGGACGGCATGGCCTACGCGGATGACGGGGTGGGTGGCGGCGCCGGCGATGCCGGGCAGCAGCCGCGGCCACCACTCGGCGAGGAGCTCACGCCAGGGGCGCTCGGCGACCTGCCCGGTGAAGTACCGCGTCCAGTCGGTGACCCGGCTCGGATCGCCCAGCGCCTGCTGCCAGTTGGCGTCGGTGATACGGGACCGGGCGGCCGGTACGTCCTCCAGTTTGTCCGCGTAGGCGTCGAGCCAGCGGTGCACGGTGTGGGCCTGGCCGTTGCGGACCATGGCTTCGACGGCCATCGGTCCGTGATTGCTCAGATAGCCCCTGAACTCGGGGCCGGAGGTGTGCAGGCGTGACAGGGCTTCGTCGAGTGTGCCGCTCGTCGTATCCATGGCCCGAGGCTAGGTCGGCGGGGAGGCGTCGCGTAACGGGCTTCCGGCCTACACCGCTGGTCGGCTGCGGCCTACTCCGCTGGTCGGCTGCGGCTTACAGCGCTGGTCGTAAGGTCGCAGGTGGAGGCGGTGTCGAGGGGCGTCACCGGTTCCGCGGCGGAGAGCGGGCCGGTCCGCCGTTTCCGGTCGAGCGGGCCGGTCCGCCGTACGGGGCGAGCGGGCCGACCGCCGTACCGATATCCCTTCGCGTATCCATACCGGACAAGAGGTGTCGGGTATTGCGGGGAGGGTGCTGCCATGACGAGTGAGAGCAGAGGTGTGGCAGGCATCGGGAGTGGTGCGGGCGGCGACGGCGGCGCGGCCGGCTGGTCGGTGGCCGAGGCGGCGGTACCGGAACTCGCCGGGCGGGTGCGGGAGCGGTTCGGGGCGTACCGGCACCACGTCCTGGCGACCGTGCGGAAGGACGGCGCACCACGGCTCACCGGCCTGGAGGCGGACTTCCGCCACGGGGAACTGTGGCTGGGCATGATGGTCGGCTCGCGCAAGGTGTCCGACCTGCGGCGCGACCCCCGGTTCTCGCTGCATGCCAATCCGGGGCCGGGCACCGATCTGGCCGACAGCGATGTACGGGTGTCCGGGCGGGCCGTGGAGGTGACCGACCCCGAGGTGGTCGCGCGCTATGCCGCAGCGGTGAAGCCGCCGGAGCCGTTTCATCTGTTCCTGGCGGTGCTGACGGAGGTGGTGCGTACGTACGTCGAGGCTCCGTATGTGGTGGTGGAGACCTGGGCGCCGGGCCGGGCGCTGCGCACCATCCGGCGGACGTCGAACGGTGCGGCGCAGCAGGTGGAGTGAGGAGGGGGAGGGGAGGGGCAGGGGCCGGCCCTGGGGTCAGCCGACGTTGCGGGCCCCGGTGCGGCCGTCGTCCGGTTCGAGGTGCCAGCTGATGATGCGGCGCGGATGGATGCGGATCACGTCGTTGCTGAAGAAGTCGGGGGCCATCGGAGGCGCGTCGAGGGTCAGCAGTTCGGCACGGCCGCGGATCTCCACACCGCGGCCCCAGCCGGGCGCGATCGGGTCGTCGGCCGGCGCCATGTCGTCGATGAGCAGGGAGACTTCGGGGCGGGCCTGGGCGTTGCGGTACTTCTGGCTGCGGCGCAGCGCGGGCCCGCCGATGTCGACGGTGTCGTCGTCGTTCAGGACGAAGCCGACCGGGCGTACCTGCGGCCCGCCGTTCGGCCCGGTGGTCGCCAGACGGGCCAGCGGCCGGCCGGCGAGGTATGCGCGCTCCGTGGGAGTGAGGACGTCCGCGGCGGCGTCCACCGCCGGCACCACCGAAGCGTCCGGCGTCGAGGCGTCCGATGCCGAGGGCTTCGGTGCCGCGTGGTGTGAGGGCGTTGTCATGCTGTGGACGCTAGGACCTCAATTGCGGTTGAGGTCAAGGGGTGGTGGCTTCAGTGGGTGGCCGCCGGCAACCGGTGCGACCGGTCGTCCCGGTGGTGGGTCTTGTGCGGCCGGTGCAGGCCGTGTGGCTCGCGGGTGCGGTGGGTGCGGAAGACGTAGAGGGCGGCGACGAACATCACGGCGCCCATGGTGAACCCGAAGGCGCACGACTTGAGGATGGCTTCGCCGCCGAGGCTGTAGACCCAGCCCAGCGAGCAGCCGAAGAGCGCACCGTAGGCGGACGCCCGGGTCTCGGTGATCAGGGTCGACTGGAAGTGGGCCACCACCAGCCCCAGCGCCCCCGACACCACGGCCCCGGCCAGCCCGTACAGCATGGCCGGGCCGCCTTTGATGCCGGCGGTGTGGGTGCGGAAGATGATGAAGCAGCCGAAGGCGAGCGCCGTGATGATCGGCAGCGACACGGTCGCCGGGATGTGCCTGGCCCGCCCCTTCATCCCGGACGTTCCCGGGGCGAGCTCCGGGTGACGGGCGGCGGTCGTCGCGCCGTGTTCGGGTTCGACGGTGCCGTGGGAGCGGGCGGCCCTCGCGCCGTGCCGCTGGGCGTGCTGGTCCATGGCGGGCTCCTCTCGGTTTCCCCCGCTGCCCCTCCTGTCCAGGCGACACCCGGGCGCCGCCCGCGGCAACCGGAACGGCGGGCACGGAAGTCAGGGGCGGTGCGGGGAGCCGTGGCCGGTGGCCGGCGGGTTCAGCCCAGATCCTTCTGGTACCAGGCCACGTCCCAGTAGCGGCCGAATTTGCGGCCCACCTCCGTGAACGTACCGATGTGCCGGAAGCCGAAACGGGTGTGGAGGCGGTGGGAGGCCTCGTTCGGCTGGGCTATCCCGGCGTAGGCGCGATGCACGTCCTCATCGGCCAGTGCCTCGAACAGGGCCTTGTAGAGCAGCGTGCCGACACCCCGGCCGGCGGCGTGCGGGGCGCAGTAGACGGTGACCTCGACGGACGGGGCGTAGGCGGCCTTCGGGCGGAACGCGCTACTGGTCGCGTAACCGAGCAGCGCACCCTCCGGATGCCCGGCCCCGGATGCCGCCGCACCCGTGGAGGGACCGTTCACCGGCCTGCCTGTGGAGGGACCGCTCACCGGCCCGCCTGTGGAAGGGCCGCTCACCGGCCCACCCATGGAGGGATCTCTCACCGGCCCGTTGTGCGGGTTTTTCATCCGGTCTGTCGCCTCTTGGGCAACCAGAAGACGGTGCGGGCCGTCTTGGGGGTGGGAGAGCAACCACGGGCGACGCTGTTCCGGAGTGAAGGGCTCCAGATCGAATGTGATGCAGGTCTCGCGGATGTAGTGATTGTAAAGATCAGTAAGGGCTGGAAGGTCCGCTTCAGCGCCCGCTCTGACCTGCACTTCCCCGTGTTGTTGCAGCATGTGACCTCCTAGATGGGGGCGCAGGGTACTGCATGATCAGAAAAATAGCGGGGCGGCCCGGGAATTCTGTCCGGATTCCAGCCGTTGTTTCCTTCGGACGGGCCACTCGGGCAAGCATCGGTTTCGGTGCCGCTACCCGGCCCGCCCACCGTCCCGCGACCGACTCATCGCAAAGGGAGTACACGCATGGCAACCCGTGCCGTCGCCCGCCGTCAGGAAAGCAGCAGCGGTTCCGACGGGGCCAAGGGCGTTCGAGCCGTAGGCGGGGAGATCGCCGACCGCGACCTGGTCGGCATGTACCTCGACGAGATCGCGCGTACGCCACTGCTCGACGCGGCCAAGGAGGTCGAGCTGTCCCAGACCATCGAGGCGGGCGTCTACGCCCAGCAAATCCTGGACGGTGAGGTCACCGACGGCAATGCCGCGGGCGCCGCCCGCGAGGAGCTGGCGGCGCTGGTCGAGGAGAGCGACAAGGCCAAGGACGTCTTCATCCGTTCCAACCTCCGTCTGGTGGTGGCGGTCGCCCGCCGCTACCCGCGCGCCGGGCTGCCTTTGCTGGACCTGATCCAGGAGGGCAACGCCGGTCTGGTCCGTGCCGTGGAGAAGTTCGACTACGCCAAGGGCTTCAAGTTCTCGACGTACGCGACGTGGTGGATCCGCCAGGCCATCACCCGCTCCATCGCCGACCAGTCGCGCACGATCCGGCTGCCCGTGCACCTCGTCGAGGAGCTGGGCCGGATACGCCGGGTGCAGCGCGAGTTCAACCGTGAGAACGGCCGTGACCCGGAGCCGGCGGAGGTCGCCGGCGAGCTGGGCTCCACGCCCGCCCGCGTCACCGATGTTCTCGACTGGGCGCGCGACCCGGTCAGCCTCAACATGTCGGTGGACGACGACGGCGACACCCAGTTCGGTGATCTGCTGGAGGACACCTCCGCGGCCTCGCCGGAGCAGTCCGTGCTCACGCTGCTGCGCAGTGAGGAGCTGGAGGACCTGATCGACCGTCTCGACCACCGCACCGCTTCGATCATCAAGGCCCGCTACGGCATCGAGGACGGCCGCGAGCGCACGCTGACCGAGGTCGGCAAGCAGCACGGCCTGACCCGCGAGCGGATCCGCCAGATCGAGAAGCATGCGCTGCTGGAGCTGAAGCGGATGGCGCATGACACGGGATTCGACGCGGCCGCGTAGCGAGCGGGCGGGTGCGCCCGCCGAGTTCCGAGGCCCGGTCTGTGACGGACGAGCCCCGATGCCACTTCCGGCATCGGGGCTCCGTCGAGTTCTGGAGCCTGCGCGGTAGCGCCCGCACCTCGCAGTCGCACCCGCACCTCGCAGTCGCAGTGGATGTCCGTTTGAGTCTGACTGAAGCCCGGGTCTGTTTACTTTGCCGAAATCCGGGCGTAGCCTCGCACCGAAACCACAGGCTCGGGCATGGAACGGACGCACACGCTGATGTATGCACCGGAGCGCCAGCAGGAGATCCTGCGGCTCGCCCGTGAAGGCGGGCGGGTCGATGTGCTCTCCCTCGCTGAGGAGTTCCAGGTCACCGCCGAGACCGTGCGGCGCGATCTGAAGGCCCTGGACCGGGCCGGTCTGGTGCGCAGGGTGCACGGCGGCGCCATCCCGGCCGGCCGGCTGGACTTCGAGCCCGGCGTTGCCGAGCGGGACGCCGTCGCCGCCGACGAGAAGCAGCGCATCGCGCGGGCCGCGCTCGCCGAGCTTCCCGGCGGCGAAGGCGGCGTCGGCAGTGTCGGGAGCGTCATTCTGGACGCCGGTACGACCGCCGCCCGGCTCGCCGCCGAGATCCCGCTGGAGGCCGAGCTGACCGTCGTCACCCACGGTCTGCCGGTCGCCGCGCGGCTGGCCGACCACCCCGGGCTCACCCTCCACCTCGTGGGCGGCCGCATCCGGCACCGTACGCGGGCCGCGGTCGACGACTGGGCGCTGCGCGCCTACCGCGAGATCAACGCAGATGTGCTGTTCCTCGCGACCAACGGCTTCTCCCTCGACGGCGGCCTGACCACGCCCGATCTCGCGGAGGCCGCCGTCAAGCGGACGCTGATCGCCGCCGCCCGCCGGGTGGTCCTCCTCGCCGACTCCGCCAAATTCGGGCAGCAGCACTTCGCCCGCTTCGGCGAGCTGTCGGATGTGGACCTGCTCATCACCGACACGGGCCTGAGCCCCGACGACGCCCTCGCCATCGAGCGTGCGGGCACGGAAGTAGTACGCGCATGATCCTGACCGTCACCCCCAACCCCAGCCTGGACCGTACGTACGAGATCCCGGCGCTGGACCGCGGGGCCGTGCTCCGGGCGACCGCCGACCGGATCGACCCCGGCGGCAAGGGCGTCAATGTCTCGCGCGCGGTCGCCGCCGCCGGGCATCGCACCGTCGCCGTACTGCCGCTGGGCGGTCCCGCCGGTGCGGCGCTGGCCGGGCTGCTGGGCACCGAGGGCATCGAGGTGGCGGAGGTGCCGGCTGCCCGTAGCCGGGGGCAAGGTGGGGACCGGCACGTTCACGGGCCAGGCAGTCAGGGAGAATCGTCCAGTGTGGTCGGCCGCTGTGAAGGTAAGGGGCGCACCGTCACGGAGATGCTGTTGCGCACTCCGCTGTGACTCGGCATCGGTGCTCCACAGCCGCAACTCGGCCGGCGCATCTGGGAGATCGGGAGGAACACGCACGAGTACGCGTCCCTTGATCCACTCGGATCTGGGGGACGGATCAAGACCGTCGGCGATGCGGTGCGCTTGCTCTCGGAGCCATCGGAGTGCCAGTTTCGGAGAGATCGTCTGGCAGGTGCCAAGCGTGATCGGAACCCATTCGCCGTTGGCTGGCCCCTCAGCGATTGCCTCGCACCAGTAGGTGCGCGTCGAAGTGGTGCTCATGAGCGAGCGTTCCGGCATCGGGCATTGTGTTCCAATGCCAGAGCACGGATGCGATCGGTGGTACCCGCCGGCTTTACCGTGCCGGGGTCCGCGCCCCACTCCTTGCCGCCACCGGGCGGGCGGAGCTGCCACATCCCCCCAACAGCACCACGGAACTCACCCACCTCGTCCTCGTAGCTGTCGTGCAGGAGCGTGCCCACAGCCGGTGTCCCCTCGGACTCTCCGGGTCGGTCGCTGCGTGTCTTCATGGATGCACCAGCCCCATCACATGGCTACTCAGCGTTTCTGGCGGTAATCACCATGTGACCAAGCGGATGGGGCGGCTAGTTGTTGCGGGACATGACGTTGGTGACACAGGCCGATGTCAGGAAACCAAGATGCTTCGACGGGCATCGGTCGGGTAGCGTGCCGGCCATGTCGAGTCCTGAGTCAGACAAGGTGGGGGCTTTCGGTCACGCCGTCAGCCCCCTGAACCACTGAGCTCGTAGCCCCGTCGTCGCGCCGCATTCTGCGGCCGGGCGAGGGTGCCCTTGGGGCTGGCCGCGGTGACGAGATGACCTTCTCGTGCTTCTCCTCACCTCGGAGCCACTCGATGCCTCTCCCGCTGTACCTGCTTGCCATGGCGGTCTTCGCCATGGGCACCTCGGAATTCATGCTCGCTGGCCTCTTGCCGGACATCGCCTCAGACCTCGATGTCACAGTCGGGACAGCCGGAACGCTCACCTCGGCCTTCGCGGTCGGCATGATCGTCGGTGCCCCCTTCGTGGCTGCGCTTGCCCGCAACTGGCCCAGGCGCTCCAGCCTTCTCGGGTTCATCCTCACTTTCGCGGCAGCTCATGCCGTGGGCGCCATCACCCCCAGCTTCCCGGTCCTGTTCGCCACCCGGGTCGTCGCCGCGCTCGCGAACGCAGGGTTCCTTGCCGTCGCTCTGACAGCTGCCGCCACGCTTGTCTCACCCGACAAGAAGGGACGTGCGCTGGCCGTGCTGCTGTCAGGCACGACGGTGGCCACGATCGCCGGTGTCCCTGGCGGCTCGGTGCTCGGCGCGGTGCTCGGCTGGCGGGCCACATTCTGGGCTGTCGCCGCTCTCTGCCTGCCTGCAGCTCTCGGCATCCTGAAGGGAATTCCAGCAGGACGTGATGAGGATAAGGCGACTGGCAGGCCGGCGTTGCGAGCGGAGCTCGGCCAGCTCACACGGCCGCGGTTGATCCTGGTGATGCTGCTCGGTGCGCTGGTGAACTCGGCAACCTTCGGAAGCCTCACCTTCCTCGCCCCCGTGGTGACCGACAGCGCCGGGCTGGGCGAGTTGTGGATCTCTGTCGCTCTGGTGCTCTTCGGCGCCGGTTCCTTCGTGGGCGTCACCGTCGCCGGCCGACTGTCCGACCGGCGTCCCGGTCCAGTCATCGCAGTCGGCGGCCCACTGCTGCTCATCGGCTGGCCGGCCCTGGCAATGCTGGCCAACGAGCCGGTCGCCCTGTTCATCCTCGTCTTCGTGCAGGGCGCACTGTCGTTCGCGCTGGGCAGCACACTGATTACGCGAGTCCTCTACGAGGCCGCGGGAGCCCCCACCATGGCCGGCTCGTATGCGACCGCGGCGCTCAACGTGGGCGCCGCCGTCGGCCCCGTCATCGCTGCGGCCACCCTCAGCACCGAAGCCGGGGACCTCGGTCCGCTCTGGGCGAGTGGACTCCTCGTCGCGGTCGCGCTGCTCATCGCGTTCCCCCTCCTCACCGCCATCACCGCCGGCCGGAGCACCGAGGTGCTCCAGTGACACATGCGAACGCCCCCTTGAACATCGAGGGACGCCGAAGGCTCGTGGAGCGCTGCCGCACCCGTCCGATCGCGCACGTCGCCGCCGAGGCCGGCGTCTCCCGCGCCTGCCTGTCCAAATGGAAGAACCGGTACGACCAGTACGGGGAACTCGGGCTGCAGGACCGCCCAAGCGTCCCGCGATCCTCACCGACCCAGACCCCACCCGATGTCGTCGAACGGATCGAGCGGTTGCGGCGGGACAACAAGTGGTCCGCCCGCCGGATCACCCTCGAACTCGCGAACCAAGGCGTGCGGATCAGCGAGCGCACCGTAGGCCGGTGGCTGGCGCGCCTGGGCATCAACCACCGCCGGTTCCTCGACCCCGACGGCTCGGCCAACAGGCGCCCGTCGAAACGGATCGTGGCCCGGTATCCGGGCCACATGGTCCACCTGGACGTCAAGAAGGTCGGACGGATCCCCGACGGCGGCGGGTGGCGGGCCCACGGACGCGGCTCCGAGCAGGCCAGGGCCGCACAGCGCGCGAAGACCGGTGGCGCCAAGGGCGGGTACATCTACCTGCACTCTGCCGTCGACGGATTCTCCCGCTTGGCCTACACCGAGCCCCTTCCCGACGAGAAGGCCGCCACCACCGTGGGGTTCCTCAGCCGCGCCCGCGCGTTCTTCGCCGCCCACGGTATCCACCGGGTCGTGCGCGTGGTCACCGACAACGGCGCCAACTACCGCGCCACGGTCTTCGTACGCTCCCTGATCTCGTGGGCCTCCCGCCACCAGCGGACCAAGCCCTACACGCCCCGGCACAACGGCAAGGTCGAGCGCTACCAGCGCATCCTCGCCGAAGAACTCCTCTACGCCAGGCAGTGGACTTCTGAAGCAGAACGAGCTCGGGCGATCGCGGTCTGGAACGTCCACTACAACTATCACCGGCCTCACACCGCCGCCGGAAACCGTCCTCCAGCCTCACGCCTCCACGCGAGCGTCACCAACGTCATGGCCAGCAACAGCTAGTGGCATACCTAGGGGCAAGTGCTAAGGCGACCGAATCGTTGGGCCCCGTAGGGGCGTTCCTAGGGGCAAGATGGCGTATGACCATCGGCGACTTGATTAAGGACCTGAGGGAAGCGCGAGGATGGAGCCAAGGGCGGTTGGCTCACGAGGTCAACCAAACGTTCGACACCACCTTGACGCGTGAGTACGTGAGCCGGTGGGAGTGCGGCAAGAACCAACCCGGTTCGTTCTATCTGCGCTGCCTGTCAGTCGTCCTAGATGTCCCCCTGGCCGCCCTTGAGGGTGAAGTGGACCGACGAAAGTTCCTTTTCAGCACCGCCGCCACCGCGATAGCTCCTGTGGTGGCGTCCGACTTGCTCGCGACCGGGTTCGCCACTCGGCTTGCCGGTGGCCCGTCTGCTGACGACTGGGAAGGCAAGTTGGCCACCTACGGCACTGACTACATGTCGATGGGGGCCGGGGACATTCAGCGCCGTGTGTCTGGTGAACTCGTGGTCGTCCAACAGCAGTTGAACGCACCTCGGCTCTGGTCCGTGGCTGCTCGACTGATGACCCTGTACGCCAAGACCTTCCCTGGTAGCGACGGCGCGAAGGCGGTCAACTGGTACCGGATGGCCGCAGCCGCAGCAGATGAGTCTGGAGATCTGGATTCTCGCGTGTGGGTCCGGGGGCGTGCCGCGATCGCCCTTGGGTATGAGGGGGCCGCGCTCGGTGTAGCGGATGTGTTCGCCGATCAAGCAATGGCGATCAGTGACAAGCCGTCGTTGGGCCTGCTCAACGCCATCATGGGCAAGGCGCACGCAGCAGCCCTTCGTGGTGACTTGGCGTCTGCGCGCTCCCTGACAGCTCAGGGCCGGCGAGTGTTCGACACGGCGGCTTCATACGAACAGACCTCGGACTACGCGGTTCCGTGGTGGCGCATGAACGTCTTCTTGAGCTTGCTTTTGGCTCGATTGGGCGACGAGCGAGGGGCAATTAGAGCCCAAGAAGCCGCGCGGCTCGAACTGCCTGCAACCTTGCCGAGATTCGCCACACACCTAGAGATGCACCGCGGTTTGATGATCGCCAAAGCAGGCGACAAGGTGGGTGGTGTTCAGTACGCACAGGGAGCACTAGACGAGCTGCCGCCCGAGAAGCATTCTCTTACGCTTCGTATGTTGATGAGCGAAGTGGAGAGCGCATAACTCTGCCCGACGGGGCGTGTGGCCGGCTCACGCGCCTCCGATTGTGACTCGCAGGACAGTCTTTACCTGGCGGATGTTGGTGCGATGGCTGCGATCAGCCACTGGCGTCGTAAGCGTCGATCTTGCGCTCGACGAGGCGGGTGTCCTCACGGAACCCCTCAAGCCATGACATGAAGATCTCGGACTGACGTTGATCAGCCGAGCATGTTTGGGCTAGCACATCTGCGGGCGACAACCACAGATACTCCGAGTGCTCGTCACTCAGGCGCACTTCGCCCTCCGGCTCCCAGCCGATGAAGGTGGTGACATGAAAGGAGGAGCCGTCGTCCCAGAGATGCTTCCACTCCCGGAGGAACTCGATCTGCTCCACCCTCAGGCCGGTCTCTTCCAGTCCTTCGCGAAGGGCAGCCTCAACCATCTCTTCACCCTCGTGCATCCGTCCACCCGGATAGTCGAGAACGCCCTTGAATAACGGATCCTCATCCTCCATCCGTCGCAGGGCCAGGACCTTCCGGTTCCGCACCATGATCATGTAGACACCGCGCTCAATCGCCACGGAATGCCCCTCTTCCTGGTCGCGTACAACGAAATCGGTAAGTTCACGGGGGCCGGCTCAAGTCGCCCGCACGTGCGAAAGCCCTATTGAGCCGTTGCGGCCACCATCCCCCTGACCTCAAGGTCACGTTGAGACGGAACGATAGTCGGGTTCGGACGCTCCTGCCCTGGCATCGCCATAAAGCTGCTTGTGGCAATCTCCGTCGTCTCGCTCAAGGCCTTCGCCTGCGCACGCACGTATGCACACGGCTGTTGCGCGCCGCCACGGTGGAGCGCGCAGTGGTCGAAGGCCGGGCCGGCGCCCATACGATCTACCTGCTCGCCATCGCCGCGGGTACGGCCGTCAGCACGGCCCTGGTGATCCTCCTCAAGGGCCTGCGAAAGCCGTCCCCCACCCACCCGGCGCCCTCGCCGGCCGACGACGAGTCCCAGGTGACGGTCGCCGCCTGATCCCGCCCGGCGCACGAGCAGTCCCAAGGGCGCTCCCGATGCCTCCACCGCGCACCCGGTGGAGGCATCGGCGCGCCCGCTCGCACGGTGGAGGCCTCGGCTCGCCTGGCTCTCCACCCCGGTGCCGGACGCGCTCTGACGGGACGTGAGGCGAAGTTACCCGTGCGTTAGGGGATCTTTAGCCGGGCCGACGAGAGTCATGGGCGTCGTACCGAAGGGCACCACTCACCAGCTCGGGGGAATCCTCATGCCGCTCGCCACCGCCACTCTGCGCCGCGGTCGCCGTCTTGCCGTCGCCTCGCTCGTCGCCGCCGCGGCGCTCTCGCTGACCGCCTGCCAGAACGGCGACGACAAGGCGTCGGCCGCACCCTCCCCTTCGAGCAGCCAGGCAGCGCCCGACGGCGGCTCGAAGGCGGGGGACTCCGCGTCGGGTGCCTCCTCGTCCGGCGGCTCTGCGTCCGGCGGTGCCTCCTCGGGTGGCTCCTCGGGCGGTTCCTCCGCGGGCTCGTCCTCGACAGGTGGGCAGCAGACGGGCGGTGGCTCCGGGGCCGCAACGGGGAAGGGCGCGTCGCGTACGGGCACAAACGGAGGCCAGGGTTCCGCGACGGGTGGCTCCGGTGGGCAGGGTGGTGCGTCCGCCGGAAGGCAGGGCGTCAGCGGCACCTGGGTCGGAAAGCTGAAGTGGCTCACCGACTACAAGCTCACGGTCGCCCCGGAGAACGGTAGCGAGCAGGCCTTCCACCTTCTCGACAGCACCAAGGTGCTCGGTGCGGCGGCGCTCTGCGGGGCCCCCGACGGCAACGTCCAGATGGACGGCTCCGGCTACGGCACTCTCCCGTGCACCCTCGCCGACCTGCGCAAGGCGGCCAAGCTCGGCAGCGTCACAGTCCGGGTGACCGTGGACCACGGCGCCGCCACGAAGATCGCCGAGCGCTACCACCCGTAAGGTCCCAGCGGGGCCCCACCGTCCCCGCACAACCGGTTCAGCGGCCGTCGGAGCATCCGGCGGCCGCCGCCCGTTGTGCGGGCATCATGAGTACCGCCCCCAGTACCGCCCCCAGTACCTCCCCCTGTCCGCCACTTCCCTGCCTGGGGGACCGGCGCGCAACTACCGCGTGTGTTCCGGCCCTTACGAGAAGCGGCCGGAAAAGGCGGGCGAATGCTGCTCATAGGCCGTATTTCGCCGCCCCGCACCGTTAGTTCCACACCCTCCACGGAGGAGGTCGCCATGCCACCGAGGCGAGCGGTCACCGGTCGGAGCCAGGAGCCGCGCCAGCGCTACGTCGAAGAGCTGCGATGACTACGGGCCCAGAAGGCGACAGCCTCCGGCACCTCGGCGACGTACTGGGCTGGGGCTGGTCCCTGTTCGGCAAGATGGAGAAGGGCGAGACCCTCGGCGGCCCGGAGGTCGCGCAGGCGTTGGACCAGCACTACGGGACGCCCGGACTGCTGCTGACGCTGTGGGAGCTGGCGGCGGGGGATCCTACGCAGTTCAAGGAGCGATACCGGCGCTTCATGGCGCTGGAGGCCGAGGCGGCGGGCATTCAGCAGCACTCGCCCGGCGTGGTGCCGGGGCTGCTCCAGACGGCGACGTACGCGTACCGGCTACTTCGAGGCGTCCGCCTGGGCCTCCTTCGTCACCGCAGTGAAAAACGGCGGACTTCCCGGCGCCTGACGCCCCCGGTCCCAGGAGACCGCCCGAAGACCAGAACGGCGGTGGCCGGCCCCTATCAGGGACCGGCCACCGCCTTCAGATGTGCGTCGCGAACGCCGTCCGTCAGGCCGCGCTGCCCGCCTGCCACTCGGACCAGGGCATGTTCCAGCCGTTGAGGCCGTTGTCCGGCTTGACGGTCTCGTCCTTCGAGTTCTTCACGATGACGACATCGCCGATCAGCGACTCGTTGAAGAACCACTTGCCGTCGGTGTCGCCCCCGCCGCCCTTGTTGTCCTTCAGGCCGACGCAGCCGTGGCTGGTGCCGGCCTGGCCGAAGATGGACGGGGAGCCCCAGTAGTTGCCGTGGAGGAAGGTGCCGGAGGCCGACAGCCGCATGGCGTGCGGGACGTCAGGGATGTCGTACTCGCCCTTGCCGTCCTTCTTCTTGAAGCCGACCGTCGAGCCGTCCATGCGGGTCTGCTCGAACTTCTCCGAGATCACCATCTGGCCGTTGTAGGTGGGGTTCTCGGGGCTGCCGCCGGAGATCGGGATGTCCTTGAGGGTCTTGCCGTCCCGCTTGACCGTCATGTGCTGGGTGTCCATGTCGACCGTGGAGACCTGCGAGCGCCCGATGGTGAAGGACACCGTCTTGGACTGCACGCCGGTGATGCCCTGGCCGCCCTTCACCCCGTCCAGGTCGATCTTCATGGTGACCTTGGAGCCGGCCTTCCAGTAGTCCTCGGGACGGAAGTCCAGGCGCTGGGTGCCGAACCAGTGGCCGACGACCTTCTGGCCGCTGCTGGAGGTCACCGTGATGTGGGACTGGACGTCCTTCTTGTTGGTGATCGCCTTGTCGAAGTTGAAGGACACCGGCATGCCGACGCCGACGGTCTTGCCGTTGTCGGGGGTGTAGCTGCCGATGAAGCTGTTGGCCGAGGAGACCGTCGTGAAGGTGGCGTTCTGGGTGGCGGCCCGGCCCTTGGCGTCCTTGCCCTTCGCCACGATCCGGTACTTGGTACCGCGCTCCAGCTGGGCGCCGGGCTTCCAGGACGTGCCGTCGGACGATATGGCACCGGCGACGTCCTTGCCGGAGTCGGCTTCGGTGAGCTTCACCTCGGTCAACTTGCCGCCGGTGGCCTTCACCCCGGTGTCGTTGATGCTGGCGTTGGTGGCGCCGTCGTCCGACGAGACCTTGATCTTGACGGCGGAGGCGTTCTTGGCGGCCGCGGCGTCCGCGCCGGCCTGGCCGTTCTTGCCGTCGTCGTTGCCGCCGGCCGAGGCGTCGCCGCCACAGGCGGACAGGGTCAGCGCACCCGCTGCGAACAGAGCCGTCACGGCGAGCGTGCGGCGCATCCGCCGGTGACGGCGCGGCGCGCCCGGCGCCGACTGCTCGACCGACGGGAGCAGCTGGTGCGGGGTGCGGGACCGAGCGGGCGCGAGGTTGTCCGGCGTTGTCACGAGCTGCTCCATAACAGGGGTGTTGTGGTTCCGTGCTGGTAAACAGCACGAGCGGGCGGATTTGGTTGCGGGTACGACTGTCTTGTGATGAAGGTCACATGCGTGGCGGCAGAGGGTGGTCGGCCGACCCTGACAGCCAGGTTCGCAGTGCCGTGCCGTGTTCGTCCAGGCGGGGTGGGGCGAAGGGTTGGGTCACCGGCGTCCCCGAAAGGCGGAGTGGGCTGGCGACTTGGGGGACGCGCCCCTCGCCGACCGGTGTCACCGGATCGAGACCGAGGCGCGCCGCCAACTCCAGGGCCTCGGAGACGGTGTTGACCGGACCGCAGGGCACGGACACGGCGGTCAGCCGCTCGGTCCAGCCGTGTGGGGTGTCGGAGGCCAGCCGGTTCTCCAGCGCTTTGATGAGATCTGTGCGGTTTTGTACCCGATGCTCATTGCGGGCGAAGCGGAGGTCCTCGGCCAGTTCCGGGGCGCCCAGTGCCCGAGCCAGCTCCCGGAACTGACGGTCATTGCCCACCGCCACCGCGAGCAGCTGCCCGTCGCGGCAGGCCAGCGTCTCGTACGGGGCGATACTCGGATGGCGATTGCCCATCGGGCCCGGATCGTGGCCGGTGGCCAGCTGGCCGGACACCTGATTGACCAGCGAGCCCAGCAGCGACGACAGCAGATTGACCTCGACCAGCTGGCCCTCGCCGGTGTGGTCGCGGTGGCGCAGCGCCGCGAGGATGCCCGTGGTGGCGTCCTTCGCGGTCAGCACGTCCACCAGCGCGACGCCCGCCTTCAGTGGTGTACCGCCGGGCTCACCGGTGAGGCTCATCAGCCCTCCGACGGCCTGTACGACGAAGTCATAGCCGGGCAGCCGGGCGCCCGCACCGGAGCCGAACCCGGTGATGGTGCAGTGCACCAGGCCCGGGTGGGCGGCACGGGTGGCGGTGGGGTCCAGGCCGTATGCGGCGAGCGAGCCGGGGCGGAAGTTCTCGATCAGTACGTCGGCCCGGCGCGCCAACTCGCGGGCCGCGGCCGCATCGTCCGGGTCGTCGAGATCCAGCGTCAGGCCGCGCTTGGAGCGGTTCGCGGCGTCGAAGTACGCGGCCGTCCCGCGCTGCGGGGCGCCGCCCTCGCCCGGCGCCGGCTCCTCGCCGGAAGGGGGGTCCGCGACGAACGGCGGGCCCCAGGCGCGGGTGTCGTCGCCGGTGCCCGGCCGCTCCACCTTGATCACCTCGGCGCCGAGGTCGGCGAGCGTCGCGGCGGCCAGCGGCCCGGCCAGCGCCCGGCTGAAGTCCGCGACGAGGATGCCGTCCAGGGCGCGGGCGGGCGGCCCGCCGGGTGGACCGGCGTCGGTGGACCCGGTGCCGGTGGACCCGGTGCAAGTGGGCTCGGGGGCGGCGTCGGCGGGCGGCCGGGGCTGCGGCCGGTGCGGCTGCGGCACGTGCGTACTCCTCACGTCGCGGACGAGGTGCCGTCATCGTCCGCGACGATCTTCGTCGGGGGAAGCCTCCGCGGTGTCCAACGGGGCGGGGTGAATCCTGCCGGGGCGGCCTCTTGGGGTGGCGCCTTCACGGGCCGTGCCGGAAATGTGGCGAAATGTCATAGGAGATGTGTCACTTCGGGACATTTGGCCCAAGATCTCCTGTCGGAAGGCCTGAAGGGTGGTGTCTACTGGCTCCTGGACCGATCCGAAGACAAGCCCTGGCCCAGCGCCCCATCCGTCCGGGAGGACCACATGCTTCCCTCCGCTTCGATTCTGCAGCAGATCGGCCTCGGCGTACTCGTCGCTGTGGGCGCCGTCTGGGCCGTCGGGATCACCAGACTGCTGCGACGGGGCCGGTACGAGGCCGCCCTGCGGCGGGACCAGCGGGAGATGCGGGCACGGTACGCCTCGCGTGAGTGGTTCGCACCGGGTGGCTCGTTCTCAGCGCGCGGCCCGGAGGGGCTGCCCCAGGCGGGGCTGCCCGCACAGCCGGAGCTGCTCGGATCGGTGCCGCGACAGACCGGGCCGGACGGGCCGCCGTCGGAGTGTGTGGAGCTGAGCGCCGCCGAGCGGGCGGCGTTCGAGGGGCTCGTACGGCGGCTGATCAGCCGTAGTTGAGGCGGCCGCAGCCGACCGGTCGTAGGTGCCCGGTGTCGCGAGGACGGCCCCACGGACCGGCCCGGGGTTCAGCGGACGGGCCCCGGGTTCAGCGGACCGGCTCCGGATTCAGCGGACCGGCCCAGCCTCAGCGGACCGGCCCAGCCTCAGCGGGACCGGGCCCAGCCCCAGCGGACCGGGTCCCATCTCAGCGGACCGGGCCCAGCCTCAGCAGGGCCAGTGCGGCCAGCATCTGTACGGAGACCGCGGCTGCCGACTTCCACGTCGACAGATGGTGCTGGCCACGTATGAGCAGTATGGCGAGGACATAGCCGAAGCCCCAGGTCGTCCAGGTCGCGGCCTGCACGAAGGTGGCATCGGTCGGCAGCCAGGCGGCAATCGCCAGCCGCGGCAGATCCGTCACCCAGAACAGCACGATGAACAGGCTCGCGGTCGGTGCGAAGCGGCCGATGCCGCCGAGGGTGCGGGCGATCGCATGGGCGACCGCGCCCAGCACGAGGCTGGCGATCAGTACCCCTGCCTCGGCCAGCCCGATGAGCTTGAGTCCCGCGGTGCGGTCGACGGCCCACTGGGTGTGGAACGCGTCCACCGACAGCACCCCGATGGCGCCGCTGATCAGCGACAGCAGCACCGCCGCGCTCCAGGCGCTGCGGTCCCGCGCCTCGTCCAGCACCTCCACCGGGCGGTACCAGAGCCCGAATATCAGCCGGTGCCACCACAGTCGGCGCCGAGGCGCGGGCTTGCGGGGGGCCGGCTGAACGAGCGTGGGCGGTGGGGGCTGGGGAGGCGGTGAGGGGGGCGGTGCGGACATGAGCCGTTTCTACCACCGGCCAATCCGGGGTGGCGCGGGGGCGTCGAGCGGGGCACGGCCGGTACGGGTGAGACGCTCCTGCGATGACCTTGCAGACACCGGAGCACGGCGAGGCACACGGCGGCGGGCTCGGCAGCCGGCTCAACTGGCTGCGGGCGGCGGTCCTTGGCGCCAACGACGGCATCGTGTCCACCGCCGGACTCGTCGTCGGGGTCGCCGGAGCCACCGACGAACGGGGCGCGCTGTTGACGGCGGGGCTGGCGGGGCTGCTGGCCGGTTCCCTGTCGATGGCGGCCGGCGAGTATGTATCGGTCTCCACCCAGCGCGATTCGGAGAAGGCCGCGCTGGCGCAGGAGAAGCGGGAGCTGGCGACCGAGCCGCAGGCGGAACTCATCGAGCTGACCGAGATGTTGGAGGGGAAGGGGCTCGACACGCAGCTGGCCCGGGAAGTGGCCGAGCAGCTCACCGAGCACGATGCGCTGCGGGCCCATGCCGAGGTGGAGCTGGGCATCGACCCCGACGAACTCACCAACCCATGGCATGCGGCGGGTGCGAGCTTTCTCGCGTTCACGGCGGGGGCGTGCTGCCGCTGCTGGCGATTGTCCTGCTGCCGGCCTCGCATCGGTTGTGGATCACGGTACTCGCCGTGGTCGTGGCGCTGGGTGTGTGTGGGTGGGGCAGCGCACGGCTGGGGTTCGCGCCCGTGGGGCGGGCGATGGTGCGGAATGTGGGCGGTGGGGTGGTGGCGATGGGCGTGACGTATGCGGCGGGGTCGGTGTTGGGGGCGGCGGGGGTTTGAGCGTGGTCCGTGGGGGCGGGGCACGGGGCACGGGACATCTCCTCCGGCCTCCGACGTGGGCGGTCGTTCCGTTGTCTCGTTGTTTCGTTGACCCGTTGACCCGTTGACCCGTTGACCCGTCGTCCCCTCGTTCCGTCGTCCCGTGGGGGCAGGGCACGGGGCATCCCCTCCGGCCTCGGACGTGGGCGGTCGCCCCCTCGCCCCCTCGCCCAGTCACCCCGTCGTCCCCGTTGCCGTCACGGCCTGCGGGGCGCTCTTCCGCCGTCCGTTTGCCGTCGCCGCTTCAGGGGCGTCCGGCCGTGTCCGTGTCCGTGGCCGTAGCCGTGTCCGTGTCCGTGTCCGTTGCCGTTCAGGTCGTTCCGTACAGGTCCCGGTAGGACGGGAAGACGCCGCCGGGGCCGCGCACCGTCTCTGCGGAGTGGACCGCGTCGACGATGGCGCGGGTCAGGACGTCCGCGCCGGTGGACAGGATCTCGTTGAGGGCGCCGGCCTCGGCGTGGATGCCGAAGGCGGGGTCGGCGAGGGACTCTTCGGGGGCGAGCGGGCGGGTGGCGGTGGACAGCGCGAAGACCGTGTCGCCGTCGGAGAGGAGATGGACGGGGCGGACGGCGCGGGCCAGGCCGTCGTGGGCGGTGCCGGCGAGTTTGTGGGCCTGGGCGCGGGTGAGGGCGGCGTCGGTGGCGACCACGGCGAGCGTGGTGTTGAGCGGCGGACGGACGGACGCTGCCGAACGGGTCCCGGACTCTTCCCGGGCCTCGGCCAGTCGGCGCAGGGCGGCGGCGTGCACCTCGGGGGCCGGGAGGGCGGTGGGGTCCTCGTACAGATGGCCGTAGAGGGCGCCGGTGCGCGGGTCGGTGACGGAGCCCGCGGCATTGACGGCGGCCAGGGCGGCGACGGTGGCGCCCGAGGGGAGGACCACGCTCGCGGTGCCGATGCCGCCCTTGAGGCCGCCGGCCACCGCGCCCGTGCCGGCGCCCGTGTTGCCCCGGGGCACCGGGGCGCCGGGCTCGGTGCCCGCCGCGGCGTCGGCCGCCGCCCGGCCCAGGGCGGCGTCCGGGCGGGCCCGCCAGTTGCCGCCGCGGCCCAGGTCGAAGAGGGCCGCGGCCGGCACGACCGGGACGACCTGGGCGGGGTCCGGGCCGACCCGGAAGCCCCGGCCCTGGTCCTCCAGCCAGGCGGTGACACCGGACGCGGCGTCCAGGCCGAAGGCGCTGCCGCCGGTCAGCACCAGCGCCTCGACGCGCTGGACGAGGTTGCGCGGGTCCAGTGCGTCGGTCTCCCGGGTGCCGGGGCCGCCACCGCGTACGTCGACGGCCGCGACGGCGCCGCCCTCGGGAGCCAGGACGACGGTGGTGCCGGTCAGATACCCGTCACCGATGCGCTGGGCGTGGCCGACCCGGAGGCCGAGGACGTCGGTGAGGGCGTCCTGCGGCCCCGTGGGGTGCGGCGTACCCGCCGGCTGCTCAGTAATCGGCCGGTCCCATCACGATGACCGGGTGCAGGTCGGGGTCGAGGGTGCGCAGCAGCTCCCGCATCACCTTGGGCTTGAGGCTGATACAGCCCTGGGTGGGCCCGTCGTGGTCGACGTGCAGCCAGACGCCGCCGCCCTTGGCGACGCCCCACGGGCGCTGCTGGTCCAGGGGGGAGGTTCCCGGCTCCCGGTTGTAGTTGATGGCGATGACGTAGTCGAAGGCGCCGGCCAGCGGCTCGCCCTCCACGCCGGTGCCGTCGGCGACAAAGCTGCCGTTGCGGTCGTAGGGGAGCTTGGTGCCCTCGGGCGCGGCCAGCAGGCCACCCGCGTCGGTGAGGGGGTAGACCCCGATGGGCGACCGCAGATCGCCGTAGTGGTGGTCGTCGGTCCACCCGCGGGCGGCATTGTGCGCGGGCCAGGTGGCGCCCGGCTCCCAGTCGTCCGAACCCTCCTCGCGGGTGTAGAGGACGACCCGGGACTGGAAGGAGTCCATGTCCTTGCCCGTGACGACCAGAACCTGTCGGGAGTCGGCCGGTATCCGCTTCCTGGCCGCGTCACTGAGGCCCGGGATCGGCCGTGCGGCCGGGGCGTTCGGTGCGGCGTTCGGGGCGGTTTTCGGCGCGGACACGGGCGTACGTGGCGTGTCCGGGCCGGAAGCCGTCGTCGACATGGTGCTCTTGGCGTCGGTCCCGCTGTTGTGGTCGTCGCCCGAGGCCGGCCACGCCCACAGGGCGGTGCCGACCAGGGTGGAGAGGGCGAGACCGCTCACGGCCTTGCTGCGCCGGGACAGTCTCGTCCGCGCGCGGGACTGAGCGTGGCGGGCCATGGCTGGCGTCTCCTCAGGTACGGACGGCGGTCGGTGCCCGGGGCTTCCTGCGGGTCTCCCACAGGGGCACCCCCTGTCATAAAAAGGGCAATCTGCACCCTACCGCTTCAGCGTCCGCGCGCCTCCGCTGGTCCTTGCGAGCAGTGGGGAACAAGAGGACGAAGTGGCGGGAAGTGGGGTCCATTGGTGGGTAATTGACGGGCAATGGGGTGGGTCGCGTGTGGCGCCCGCGCTGGTGAGGGGGGCCTCGTCCGGCGGAACGTGAAGATGGCCGAATCTGATGCGGAATCAGGGCGGGATCAGGGCGGAAGCGGGGCTGGAGCGGGGCTGGACGGGTCGTCAGGTCCGCCGAGGGGGAGGGGCGCGGCGGCGCCGGAGGCCTCGCCGGGACGGGCGGCGCACCGTCGATGAGATCGGTGCCGGGGTGCTCGTCGAGATGGGTGACGGGGGCCCGCTACTCCACCAGCGCGGTGCCCTGACGGGAAGTGAGGGAGACGCCGACCGCCACCGCGGCGGAGGCCACCAGCCCGGTCGCCAGGACCGCGCCGTGTCCGGCGAAGGTGCACGCCAGGACCAGCAGCGCCGACACCGGCAGCACCAGATGCTGGGCCAGACCCCGCTTCTGGTGCCGGGAGTGGATCAGCCACACCGTGAGCATGAACAGCGCCGCCGGCACCGTGACACAGGCGGCCGCCGCGAACGCCGACAGATGCGCCCTGCCGAAGGACTCCTCCACCGAGATCTCGATGCCCGCACCGACCGCGGCCGCCGAGCCGAACACGAGGTAGTGCCCATAGCCCCACAGGAAGGCCTGACGGTTCGAGCGGAGGTGAAGGTGGATGGGCACCGCGAAATAGATCCAGTACGCGGCGAAGACCAGCAGCAGCCCGCCGCCCGCGATCGGCAGCAGCGTGCCGAGCGCCTCGTTCCTGTCCAGCGCCGACTGCACGGCGAGGGTGGCCGCCGCGATCGTCTCGCCCAGCACGATGATGGTGAACAGGCCGTAGCGCTCGGCGATGTGATGCGGATGCCAGGTCGTCTGCCGCTCCCGCTCGGCCAGCGCGGGGACCGCCAGCTCCAGCACGCCCACGACCACGAACACCCACGGGATGTCGTGCTCGGGCAGAGCCAGCAGGCCCAGCCAGCCGATCTGGCACACCGTCACCCCCAAGGCGTAGCGCAGCGCGGTGCGCCGCTCGGCACCCCGGCTGCCGACGGCGGCCCGCAGCCACTGGGTGACCATGGCCAGCCGCATCACCAGATACCCGAACCAGATGACGGTGAAGTCGCTGTGCTCGAAGGCCCGCGGCACGCCCGCGGCCAGGACCAGCACCCCCGCCATCTGGACGAGCGTCACCACGCGGTAGAGCGCGTCGTCGGTGTCGTACGCCGAGGCGAACCAGCTGAAGTTCATCCAGGCCCACCCGTGAGCCAACGAAGCAACACCACGCCTGAACTGCGGAAACGTACCTATCGGAACCTGTCCGTCCCCACCGTGGGAAACCCTCGCTCTCCCCTGTAACCAGGGAAGTACTCCGTCCCCGGCCTTGGGAAACCCTCGCTCTCCACTACATCCGGGAACTCGCTGGCCCCTACATCACCGTGTAAGGGGTCGCGGGCAAGCCCTGCCCCCCACAACGGAGAGCACGGGGACAACGGACCTTTTCCGAGACGTGCGCCCATCCGCCGAACAAGCAGTGGTCACCTTCGGCGAACGGATGATCATGGAACGTGAAGACCTGTCAACGCTGCGCGCGATGGGCTTTAAAGACGAGGAACTGACGGATCTTGGCCTCTTGGAGGCAGCGACCGGCACTCCTGTCGATTTGGCAGAGATGTACGTCCGGCGCAGCAAGAAGAAGGACACGCTTTCCAGTCTCCGTCAGCAAGTGCGGGAAATGTGTGCACACGCCGACGGAGAGGGGAAGCGGGTTCGGCGTGTTTGGTTTGAACAACGCTCTGCCAGCAAAGCGCACGTGCGCCGCGAAGAGTTCGACAACGCGATTTCTGCCGTAATCGCCGGACTCTCCAAGACGCTCTACGTCTATAAAACGAGCCGCCTTTCTCGTCGTGGAATGGGGCAGGTCGGCACACTACTGGACCAATTTGACCAGCGGCGTGCCCGCATCGTCGTGACTGTCGAGAAAATCGACTCTTCCAAGGGTTCGCGAATGGTTCTCGCGATTCTGAGTGAACAGGCGAGAGAACAGGCCGCCGATATTGCACACTGGACAAAGGTAGGTGGAGATGCGCATAAGGCGGACGGGCGCTGGCCCGGGGGAGTCACGCCGTACGGGCTTGAGTGCCCCAAAGGATCGGGCAAGCTGCGCCACAATCCGGCCGAATATAAGTACGCCCGCCCTCTTATCGCAGAAAGGCTGTTGGGTGGCGTAACCCCGGCAGAGATAGCCAACGATCTGAATGAGCGCAAGATTCCGACTCGCAAGAGAAAGCAATGGCGGGCGCAGACCATCATTCATCTGGCACAGTCGCCCAGCTGGGCGGGTCTCATTCCGGATCGTGAGCGCCAAAAGGACGAGTTCGGAAACCCACTCGATAAGTGGCACCGGGGCGGTAACCCGCTGATGGGTGCGGACGGGCACCCTATTAAGGCAGGCGAAGGAGTCGTCACGTTCGCGGAATGGACGAAGATCAATGCCATTATTGCGGAGCGGGCGCGCCCTGGTACGGCAATCGGCGATCGGACGCGGGGAGTTCGTAAGGCGGCCACGATCATGACGGGTATTCTTCGCTGCCCGTACTGCAAAGGCCCAATGGGGAACGGGGGTCGCAATTACCGTTGTCTCGCCCGGATAAATCAAGGCGCGTCGGTGTGTCAGGGAATAGCCACAATGCGGCAGCGGGTAGACGATGCCATGGCCGAACTCTGGACGAACCACATCCTTAGCCTCGCGCCTGATTCGGACACAATTCATTCTATTGCGCGTCGCTGGCTTTCCTATCAGGACCCGGAAAAGGAGACTCGTAAACAGGCTGTGTCTGCCGCATTAGACAACGCGGCCTCTCGTGAACTGAAACTCAAGAAAGAGTTCTTCATTGGAGGCGGCATGGATGAGACGCAGTATGACTCTCTGCGAACTGATCTCGAAGCACAGATAGCGAGCCTTAAGGCGGAACTTGCTGAACTGGGCAGGGAGCCTGATCTTTCCCCGCTGATGGATGCCAAGGCCTTGTCTCTTCTTTGGGAGGGTGCCGGGATCGAGGGGCGTAGAGCGCTGATTAAGGCAGCGCTCAAGAGTGTGATACTGCTGCCGCCGAAGAGCCGGGGCGACCGGACGCCCATCAGCGAGAGGCTTGTTCCTCAGTGGCGAGAAGAGAGCGACCCCGTCAACCTCGCGGCTCGCGGCATGTATTTGGAAAGCGTGGCGCAGACCCGCGCTAGGCGGCTGGAGAGCGCGACAGCGTAGAGCCGCCTGAGAGTCCTCGGGAGCCCCGGAAGGTCCATGGAGACCGCCGGGGCTCTTTCCTGCCCGCAGACGGTCGCGTAAGGCCGTTGCAGGATCGCTGCGGGAGGTCACGGGCAAGCTCTGCCCTCCGTATAGGCCGATAGGCGAAATTCCCCGTTCACCGACGGACGACACCCCTGGGGGCGCGATGAACATCGAACATGACTCACTCGTCAGCCTGCTGAAACGGGCGCAGGGCAGAGCAAACGCCCTGGCAGCGAAAGGCGACCGCCGGGCAGCGGAAGCGCACCAGTTCGTCAGCGAGGCGCTGCGAGCCGCTCAGAGCCCGTACGACGGCCCCCGGTGCGCCCGTTCCGACTGCACTAACAGCGTGGTCTACGAGGGGCGTGGACGGCGCCCGCTGTATTGCTCGGCAGCCTGCCGACAGTGGACCGCCCGCCGTGCCCGGCAATCAGCGAAGGGAGGCTGAGGAGTGACGAGTTACTTATATTTTTTCGACGTAACAAAAGAGAAAAAACACTAAGACTTTTTAGAAAAGTCCGGAGGCCGTGACACCACCACCCCGAATCGTTGTCCAAGGAGGGACCGAGTGGGCTACTACGCTCCCGCTGAGCAGTGCGACCGCTGCGACCGCTGCGGCGAATACCTGACAGGCCAACAAGAGCGCTACTGCTCGGGAGCCTGTCGGCAAGCCGCACATCGTGCCCGTAACCGACCCGCCCGCCCAGACATGAAGCCCTGCCCACTGTGCGGTGAACTCTTCGAGCCTCTACGTCCTCGGCAGAAGTATTGCGACTATGCCGAGGAAGCAGGGACCGACTGCATGACCGCGCAGGATGACCTAGAGGAAGCCGCCTGGTTGGCCGCAGAGGATCGGAAGGACGCCCGCTGTGCCTACTGTGGCGAGCCAGCCGGATGGAGCGGCAGAGGCCGACCTAGACGCTTCTGTTCCTCGCGCTGCAAACAGGCCGACTATCGTCAGCGCAGATCCCAACAATCCCCATAGCCAAACTAGTTCTCCCCCCTGATGAGTCACGGGGGATTTTTCATGCCCGAACACACAGCAAGGAATAGGCCATGAGTGAAATTCTTAGCCGCACCGGGTTCCTGGACGGTCCCCGGAAAAAGGGCCAGATCCGCGCCGACGCTTTCAAGCGGGACGAGCGCATGGAAGAACTCGCCGCACTGCGCGACTCGCGCCCCGAAGAATTCGAAACGCTCGGCACGTCTATCCGGATGAGCCTCGGCTACTACGAGAATGACAAGAAGATTGCAGCCGAGCACGGCCGCGACGTGACGAAGGGTGCCAACTGATATGACCACCAACGAGATCGAGAAGGCTGCGGAGCGCGTGGCCAAGCTCCGGGCGCAGGCTGAAGAAATCTCCGCCCCACTCGCTGACGCACAAGCTCAGTTGGAGGCAGCGCAGGAAGCCGAAGCGGCCCGTAAGGCAGAGCGCGGCGCGGTGTATGACCGCGAGTTCGCGACGACCTGGCGCGACCGAGCCGACGAAGCCGCAAACTCTGGTGACGATGCGCACAAGCGCTTCTATGAATTGCTGACCGCTGAACCCTGGTTTGCCGCCTACGTTGAATACCGGGCAGCTCGTCACAAGCGCAGGAACGTACTTGACGAAGCGCAGCGCGCACAGAGGGCATCGCGGGAAGAGGTTACGGTGCCTGAACAGCGTTTCTACGCTATAGCCATTCTCAGCGACATCGAGGACCACGCCGAGAAGATGGCGCATGAGAAGGCCGCCGCGTTCTCCTCGGAACTGCGGGAGAAGCGGGATGAGTTCCTGGACAGCAAGGATTGATGGTGGCGGTTGACGCACTCGACCCCGGACCGGACGGCGATTACCCGTACTTCCCCCGTGATGAGCACGGGCGGCCCGCGTGGGCTGATACAGCAACGGACGCGGAGACCGTGATGCCCAGGGGGGGAGCGAATGCGGCACGCTGGCCGGCTCACGGTTCTCGACCTCACGCCCCGCCACCCGGACGGAACTCCCATTGACCCCCCAGTCATTCGACCGAGGGGCCCTCACGTCGCGTAAGCCCCGCCCCCTGCCCGATACCCGGTTGCCCCGAGTCTGATGGCAGGGGGCAGAACGGTGCGGTTCAGCAACCATCATCGATGTGTGATCCATGCCGTAAGCCCGCTTCCCACGGCTGTGGCGAGTACTGCCACCAGCCATCCCGGGATGCGGTGAATCGTCAAGTGGAGTCCACCGCAGCGCAGTTCAAAGACGGGTGCTCGCTTCTTGTTGGTTGCCATGCCTGTATCCCACCGGGGCAGTGCCGACTGCACTAGACGGCTAGGGCGTGAGAGCCGTGAATTGGCGCCGGATACGTGAAAAGGCGTGAACAGCGAGACCACGACTGTTCCGTACACGTCGCCCCTCGGAGAGACCCCCGACCGGAGGTGATCCCCTCATGCCCCGAAAGCCCCGCCCCCCGTGCTCTGTCCCCGGGTGCCCCGAGCTGACCACGGGCGGGCGCTGCGAGACGCACCGACGCGAGGCAGAGCAGCAGCGCGGAACGAGTGCCGCCAACGGCTACGGGACACGGTGGCAGCGCATCCGTAAGGCGTACCTGTACCGGAACCCGTGGTGTCTGCTGTGCGGTCGCATGGCGACGGTCGCTGACCATTTCCCTTTGTCGCGACGCGAGTTGGTGGCGCAAGGGGTCGCCGATCCTGACGCGTCGAGTCGTCTGCGTCCGCTGTGCACGCAGTGCCACAACCGCGAGACCGCTACGCGGCAACCGGGCGGTTGGGCTGCTGCGAATGCGAAGCCAATTCGGTCATAGGGCACAGCTCGACCAGGGGGGTGGCCCCCTCCCCTCGCCTGCCAGAACGGCAGGGAGGCAAAAAACTCTCATGGTCAATTAGACTGTTTCTGTGGAGTGACATTCCGAGGCTGTTCCTGGGAAAAATCCCAAACCGCATATACGGCTGTCAGGGAAGGCACCTTTTGCCCTGCTCCCAATTCCGGGAGGGGGGCGACGTTCGCCCCGGTGCCCCCGGTCGAGCCAGATTGGTCCGAGCTGTTGCCGGGCGACTCCGCCGAAGGCGTGCGGGAAAAGGCTGCGGACGTGTGGGCGGGGACGATTCCCGCCCTGGTGCATTCCGCTGCTCTCAGCGACCCGCAGCGAAAGACAGTCATTGAGTATTGCGTGGCGGTCGCCCGACCGTGACCGGCTGAGCGCTCGCGCGGGAATCCATTCGTCGGGCGATGATGACGAAGACTGATGTGGAGGCTGATCGCAGCGCAGGGGGCGAGTCTGCCGGACCAGTTCGTACTGAAATCTGTCTCAGCAATTTTGAACCCACCCCCTATAACTGCCCGCGCTGGGTGGTCGTCGGGGGCTTTCGGCGTTCCGATTACGCAGCGTGGTAGAGAAACGGACATTGTTGCCCATGAGGCCCCGGCCGGCTGAAGGATGCCGTATACGCAACGTGATCGCTGCTGAGGCTAGCCCTCAAGAGCCGTGAGCCCCTGGTATGCCTCGCGGAGATCCGACGATTCGGGCAGTTGCCGGGCCTCCACAGCCTTGACGACCTCCAGCGCACGCCAATAGTTGGACGGCACGATGCGGCCGGACAGAATAGCGCGCTGGGCAGCGTCGCACGCTTCGTCTAGCCGGTCGCCACCTAGCAAAGTTAGAGCCAGGTCGATATTTGCCGACGCGACACGACGCGGCCATTTGTGAATGTCATCAGTGGGGGCAAGTCTGGCAATCAATTCTCGCGCGTAGGTCTCTGCTGTCGGATCTCCGACCCATGCGAGAGTGGTTGCGGTGTACGCCAATGACTTGCCGGGGTCGTACTGGTAATGGTGCTCCGTTCTCTTTCGCGGAGTCAGTGCCCCCGACATTTGCTGGACGCGGTTTATAGCAGCGTAAGTCTCCGCCCTTTCTCCGAGACGTGCTCGTGCCCTTCCCTCTTGGGCAGTCGCCTGAATGGCGACCGAGCTTCCTGATGGGGCTAGCTGCTGAGCTACCTGGGATAGTTCGAGCGCGCGACTATAGTCACCATCCGTGAGAACTCGCCAAGCGTCCGTCTCGTAGCACCACGCCTCAATTTCTCGGAACTCGGCGTGTTGGGCAAGCGTGGCGGCTGTCTGCAATCGTGCCGTAGCCGCGTGATCCTGGTTGAGATCGATATGGAGCGTGGCGCCCAAGAGTTGAAACCAGCCACCGACGATATATAGGCGTCGCTGTTCAGCGATGGTCATACGTGCGTCCATGAGCTGCGCCACGTAGGTGGAGTGCTTCCGCACGCGCTCTAGCAATTCTTGGGGCGGAGAAACTGGATACTTCATGGCCAACTCGTCAAAGGAATTTTCGAGTCGCCTCAAGGTCTCCTTGCCTACATTACTTGCTCCCACTCGTCGCGCTAGTTCATAGGCTTCGAATTCGTCATCGCTGGCCGGAGGGGCCACGGCAAGCCAGGTGTTAGGAGGCTGCGGCGGCGCATAAGCGTCCGGGATCAGTAGTGCGTCGAGTGCGCTAGCGGAGATTTCCAGAACCTTAGCGATCTTTGGCCTTTGCCAAGGTTGAGGGTCGGTCTTTCCGTTCTCCCAGCGCTGAACGGTAGAACGGTCCACTCCGACCGCTTCCGCGAATTCCTCTTGATTAAATCCGCATGCTTTCCGGCACTCTGCCAACCGACGCCGCTTGCTGGTCATCCTGGCCCGTCCTCTCCCGTCCGGGTGTCTGCCCTGGTCAGCGTAGCCAGTGCGGCCAACTTGCGGCATGACTGCGGCTTTTCTGCTGTGGCGCTGCCCTGGCTCGCACGGTTCCGTGGGCCGATGCAAGTACCCCCGCGACGCGGCGAACGTCCGGGGGCGTGGCCATCAACCCCGGGAGGTTGACGACATGTTCCACGCTACAGCTCGATTGCTCAGGCTGGTGCTGCGGCTCTTACTGCCCGCTGAGGGACGTCATCGGGTCACGACCGGAGCCCCGGCCGCTGAGCCCGCCAGCAGGCCCCGCGTTCCCGCGCTGAGGGGTGAGGACATTGGGCTTGTCCGGCCCTACCTAGTCGCTCACGAGCGGCGCGTGGCGGCACTGCGGCAGAAGCGTCGGCAAGGGCTCGTTGTGGCCACCACAGGTGTGGATCTTCCGGGGGCGCTGCAATGGCCGTAGAGCGCAGCGAAGTGCAGAAGACGTTGCCGGAGCTGGTCGGCCAATTGGAGCCCATGCCTGTGCCCGGCTGTGCCGGTTGTCTGGAGCTGGCGAAAACGCGGGACCGTGCACGAACCGGTGGTGACGCCACCAGCGTGCATTACTGCAACGAATACCTGCGGAAGCATCCCGAGGGGCACTAGGTGCCACTGGCCCCGAATAGGCCCCGGAGACGACCCCAGAAGGTGCCAACGTCTAAACCCGCAGAGCCAACTAGCTCAGCGTCCTACTGCGGAATGTGCGCCGACCACCGCGAGATTTGGTGTGACGGATGCTGCGGGTTCACTGGGTGTGCCCAGTGCAAACAGAGCCGAAAACGCCCTTGCCCTGTATGCGTCGGCGGAGACGCGGAGCGCATCAAATGGTGAGCCCCACCGGCCCACTTCCCGCCAACCAAGGAGAGCACAATGACGGCTACCGCAAACCGACTGTTATTCGCGTGGCTCGAAGTGACGGGGCTCTGCAACGAGTTCTGCGATCACTGCTACGCGGACTCGTCGCCCAAGGGGACGCACGGAACCATGACCATGGTGAACTGGCAGCACACCATTGATCAGCTTGCGGAAATGGGAACGCGCGACGTCCAGTTCATCGGCGGAGAACCGACGCTGTACCCGCATCTGCCGGAACTCATCCGGCACGCGCACGGCTCCGGCCTCTCCGTGGAAGTCTTCTCCAACATGACCCACATCCGGGACGACCTGTGGGAGACCTTCACGGACTGCGGGGTCAAGCTCGCAACGTCGTACTACTCCGACACAGCGGAGGAGCACGACAGTGTGACCAGGCTCCGGGGTTCACACCGGAAAACCCGGGCGAACGTCGAAAAGGCACTAAGCCTAGATATCCCGCTGCGTGGCGGTGTCGTAGCTGTGCAGTCCGGGCAGCGCGTCCAGGAGGCTGCACGGGACCTTGAAACGCTCGGTGTGGGCATGGTCGGCGGAGACCGGACACGGGCCTTCGGCCGTGCCAGCAAGGGGGCTTCCCCGACTATCGCCGACCTGTGCGGACACTGCGCACATGAGAAATGTGCAATCGGTCCGAACGGCGACGTGTGGCCGTGTGTTCTCGGCCGGTTCCTCAACATCGGCAATGTGCTGGTCACCCCGCTTTCCGAGATTTGGGGCGGCGCGCAAATGGCCAAGGTGACGGCTGACATTACCGCCGTGCACGGGGAGGGACGCGCACGGTGCACGCCCCCGCAATTCCTCCCCATGTGCGGGCCGTGCGGTCCTTGTCCCCCTTCCGTGGGTCACTGTGACCCGAGAGAGGCAGACGCGTCGGTGGGTGCGGCTACGATCGCCGCACCCGCATAACTCAGAGGCCCGCAGGAGCGCGCAAATGGACGACCACGGAGACGACTTCGGCCGGTGGTTTCAGGAGGGGCACGGGGGTGTTCAGCGGTCTGAGGAGCAGTGGTTGGCCATCGCCCGATACGTGCGACACGCTGCGAACAAGCTGAGCACGGACCTGCCCCTGTGCCTTCCGGGTGAGCCGCAGGAATGCGGCCGGGGTGCTCAGCAGCATGTGTTGGCGTGGTCGGCTCACCTCAAGGCCATTGCGCATCACCTCATTGAAGAGGCGGCCCCATCTGAGGCACGGGCAGCACACGTTGCCGGACCCCTGTACCAAAGGAGACTGGCAGAGCTGCGAGCCCAGAACCCCCCAGTGCACCCCACGCACTGACCAGAGCGGCCCCGTCCGTGCGCTGCCCCCGTGGCGCATGGGCGGGGCTTCTGCATGTTGGCTTGTAGTCGTTGGTGACCTGTGCGAGGTAACGTGTTGCTGCGTTGGTTCACGCCCACCAGATGGCGAAGAACAGCATCAGATAGCCGGAGATGCCGTGCCCCGGCTGCCCCTCGGCGAGCGCATGCGTCAGCTGGCGGCCGGCCTGGGCGATCGCCACGACGAAACACAGGTCGAAGAAGAGCTCCAGCGGGGTGGCGGCGCGGTGCTCCTCGTCGCGGCGGCGCGCCCGCATGAGGACCGGCACGTCAGCTCCTCTCGTCGGCCGATGCGGCCGCCCTCAGTACAGCGCGGGCGGGCGGTGCGGCCAACGAGGGGAGCGAGGCGCGGCGTGTCGCCACGAGGGGAGCGAGGTGCGGAGTGTCGCCCCGGGGTGGCGGCTACTCGGCGACCGCCTCCACGATCGACGGGAAGGCCGAGGTCGGCAGCACCCGCGTCAGCCGGAACCCGCCCGCCGACAGCAGCGTGGCGAACTCCTCCGCGGTGCGCTCCTGCCCGTCGACCACCGCCATCATCGCGACGTCCATGGTCTTGCCGAAGTGCGGGCCGTTGCCCGGCGGCAGCACGGAGTCGATGACCAGCAGCCGGCTGCCGGTCGCCATCGCCCGGTGGCAGCTGCGCAGGATGCGCCGGCACGGTTCGTCCGGCCAGTCGTGCAGGACGTGCTTGAGGACATAGAGGTCACCGCCCTCCGGTACGGACTCGAAGAAGTCCCCCTCCTGGGTGCGCCAGCGGCCCTTCAACTCGTCGCCGTCCAGGAGGTGGTGGGCCAGCGGCGGCGCCTGGTCGAAGAGCACCCCGGTCAGCTGCGGGTGGCGGCGCAGCGCGGCGCGCAGCAGGCCGCCGCGGCCGCCGCCGATGTCCACGACCGTGCCGGTCGCGGGGAAGGGGTAGGTGGCGGCCACCGCCTCGTCGACCGGGGCGGACAGCGACGACATCCCGTCGTCGAGGAGCCGGCGGGTGGCCGGGTCCGACCGCAGATGCTCGAAGAGGGGCGCCCCGAAGATCCGCTCGAAGGACGCGCCGCTGTGCTCCACGGCCTCCGGCATGGCGGCCGAGGTCCGCAGGAACAGCTCGTCGGTCATCATCAGCACGGCTGCGTGCAGCGAATCGGGGACGTCCGTACGCAGGGGCTGGGCGCCCGGTGTCAGTTGAAAGGCGCCCGCGGCGTCCTCCCGGAAGATGCCGCGGGTGGCGAGATAGCGCAGTACGCGGCGCAGATGCGGGGCGTGGGTGCCGGTGGTGGCGGCCAGCTGCTCGGCGGTGCGCGGGCCCTCGGCGAGATGGTCGGCGATGCGGTGCCGCACCGCGGTGCGCAGGGCGGCGGAGAAGAGATGGCCCATGGCCTGGTCCATCAGATGAGCCGTGAGGTCGCGGGGCTCGCCGGTCGGTCGGTTGGGTGAAGTGGCCAACGTCAGCCTCCAGTCATCGGCTTGGGCTTGCTGGTCCCGGTCGCAGGCGGTGATCCACGGTTGCAGCCGCGGGCCCCGGTGTCACGGACGGGGGGAGTGGGAACCGCGAAGTCCGGCCAGGAACGGGCGGGGCGCCCTTAGGGGAAGGTTCCGGGGTATGCCGGGGGCCGTCGCTCGTTGCGGGGTGGCCGTTCATGGTCGAATGCGTGTATGAGCGACAGCGACACGACAGGCACGACCGCTAGCGCCGGCCCCCGCGGCAGCGCCGCCCCCGCCCTCGCCCCCGCCGCCGCCGTCCTGGCCCCGCTCGACGACCGCCTCGCGGACCTCGTGGCCCTCTACGAAGACCTGCACCGCCATCCCGAACTCGGCTTCCAGGAGACCCGTACGGCCGCCGAGGCCGCCCGCCGGCTGACCGGCAGCGGCTATGACGTCACCACCGGCATCGCCGGGACCGGCGTCGTCGGCGTACTGCGCAACGGCCCGGGACCCGTGGTCCTGCTGCGCGCCGACATGGACGCGCTGCCCGTCACCGAGAACTCCGGACTGGACTACGCCTCCACGGTCCCCGGCCGGATGCACGCCTGTGGGCACGACGTCCATGTGACCTGTCTGCTGGGCGCCGCCGACCTGCTCGCGGCGGGCCGCGACCACTGGTCCGGCACCCTGATCGCGCTCTTCCAGCCCGCCGAGGAGGTCGGCAGCGGCGCCCGCGCCATGCTCGACGCCGGCCTCTACAGCGAAAACCTGGTCCCCACCCCCGATGTGGTGCTGGCCCAGCATGTCGCCCCGTTCGGTGCCGGGCTGATCGCCTACTGCCCCGGCCCTTGCATGGCGGCCGCCGACAGCCTGGAGATCACCTTCCACGGCACCGGCGGCCATGGCTCGCGCCCCGAGACCACCGTCGACCCGATCCTGATGGCGGCGTCCTTCGTCCAGCGGGTGCAGTCCGTGGTGGCCCGCGAGGTCGCCCCGAAGGACCAGGCGGTGGTCACGGTCGGCTCCTTCCACGCCGGGGACACCGCCAATGTGATCCCCGACCGGGCCGTCGTACGGCTCAGCGTCCGCACCTTCGACGAGACGGTCCGCACCGCCGTGCTGGCCGCCATCGACCGCATCGCGCGTGCCGAGGCCGCCGCCTCCGGGGCGGACCGCGCGCCGGACACCGAGGTCCTGGACTCCTTCCCCGTCACCGTCAACGACTCCACGACCCTGCGGGCGGTCAATGAGCAGTTCACCGAACTCTTCGGTGAGCAGCGGCTGTTCACCTACGGACCGGCCACCGGAAGCGAGGACGCCGGACTGCTGGCGACCGCCGCCGGGGCCCCGCTCTACTACTGGTGGCTGGGCGGCTGGGACCCGGAGGAGTTCCGGACGGCGCTGGCGGCCGGGCGGCTCGCACAGGACATCCCGTCCAACCACTCGCCGCACTTCGTCCCCGTGGTCCGGCCGACCCTCACCACGGGCGTCGAGGCCCTGACCGCCGCGGCACTCAACCGGCTGGCTCCCGCGGCGACGGAGGCGAGGGACGCGACGGACGCGACGGGGGCGACGGACTCGACGGACGCGGCGGAGACGGCGATACCGCGGAGGTGACGGCGGCGGCGGGGCAGGCCGGGCCGACCGCGCCGGCGGCAGTCGTTGACCTTGTCCTTGGGGCAAGCCCCAGCATCGGCCGTACCGGGCGAGGCGTCCGGTACGAGGAGGGCGGTCGGGTGGACGGAAGCGGGGGCACGGCGCCGCGCGAGGAGGGCGGTCGGGTGGACGGAAGCGGGGGCACGGCGCCGCGCGAGGAGGGCGGTCGGGTGGACGGAAGCGGGGGCACGGCGCCGCGCGAGGAGGGCGGTCGGGTGGACGGAAGCGGGGGCACGGCGCCGCGCGACG
>NZ_JBEZHQ010000006.1:0-124792 GCF_040650675.1 Streptomyces sp. NPDC048637 | reverse complement strand
GGGGCACGGCGCCGCGCGACGAGGGCGGTCGGGTGGACGGAAACGGGGGCACGGCGCCGCGCGACGAGGGCGGTCGGGTGGACGGAAACGGGGGCACGGCGCCGCGCGACGAGGGCGGTCGGGTGGACGGAAACGGGGGCATGGCGCCGCATGAGGAGGGCGGACGGGGGGACGGAAACGGGGGTATGGGGCCGCGCGACGACAGTGCGCTGCTGACCATCGGCGCGTTCGCACGGGCCTCCCGGCTCTCGCCGAAGGCGCTGCGCCTCTACGACCACCTCGGCCTGCTGCCCCCGGACCATGTCGACCCGCACAGCGGCTACCGCCACTACGCCCCGGCCCAGTTGGAGCGGGCCCGGCTGGTGGCCTGGCTGCGCCGGCTCGGTATGCCGCTGGCCCGCATCCGTGAGGTGTGCGAGCTGACACCGGACGCGGCGGCCGTGGCGGTCGCCGCGTACTGGGCGCGGGTCGAGGCCGACACCGCGGCCCGCCGGGACCTGGCCGCCTTCCTCGTCGATCAGCTGGAGAGGAAGAACACCGCCATGACCACACCACGCACCCCCATGACGACGCGCTACGCCGCCCTGACCGACCAGGGTCTGGTGCGCCCGTTCCACCAGGACGCCGCCCATGCCGGACCGCGGCTGCTGGCCGTGGCCGACGGCTACGGCCCAGACGGCGGCCCGGCCGCGACGGCCGCGATCGAGGCGCTCAAGGGCCTGGAAGAACAGGACCTGACCTCGGCGGACCTGCTGGGTGCCCTGGAGGAGGCGGCCCGCCGCGCCCACCGTGCCGCCCCGGCAGGGGACGGGGCGAGCGGCAGCACCCTTACCGCGCTGCTCCGCTCCGGCACCCAGCTGGCGCTGCTGCACATCGGGGACTCACGCGCCTACGTCCTGCGCGACTCCGGCCTCTTCCGGATCACCCACGACCACAGCCTGGTCCAGTCGCTGATCGACGAGGGCCGGCTCACCCCCGAGGAGGCGGCCTCGCATCCGCAGCGCACACTACTGCTGCGGTCGCTCGACGGGGCCGCCGAGTTCGCCCCCGACCTGCAACTCCTGGAGGCCCGGCCCGGGGAGCGCTATCTGCTGTGCACCGACGGCCTGACCCGGGTGGTGCCGGCCGAGTCCATCCAGCAGGTGCTGTCCGCGGCCGACGGCCCCGACCAGGCCGTACGCGAACTGATCGCGCTGGCCCGCGAGGCGGGGGCGCCGGACAACGTGGCGTGTGCGGTGGCGGAGATGACGGCGGCCTAGATGACGGCGGCCTAGGGGAGACACCGCCCCCTGGGCAGAACATGGCGCAGCGGCCGGTGTTCCGGGCCGGCCGCCGCACTCTCCTTTCGGCCGGGGTGGGGGAGGTGGCCGATCACGCCATTGCGTCGGAGCGCTCGGCCAGGCCGCGCAAATCAGGTGACGCCGCGCGCCCAGCCATCAGCACCAGTTCACGAATGACCGCACGTGCAGCGTTGTGGTTGCGCACCACGTCGGGGGCTACCTGCTCTGCCCTGAGCAGCGAATCGAGGGCGTCACCGAACTGCCTCCGCTGTGCATGGGCCCGTCCCACGTCCATCAGGAGCCGGGCCCGCCGCTCTGCGGACAGCTCTTCTGTGTCCAGTTCCTTGGCGATGTCGAGCGCTTCCCCGGCATCTCCGAGGTCAACAGCGGTGGACACCGCCTGAACCTCGACATTTGTTGGGCAGAACTCCAGATTGAAGTCGTTCCGCCCTCCGCCGACCCGTTCGGCCACGGCGCGGGCCTTGGCGATCTGCTCACGGGCAGCCGCCCGGTCTCCCGCCCGGGCATGTACCAGTGCCAATGCGAGATGAAGCGAGCCGAGAACCGACAGCTCTTCCGCGCCCGTCGACTCCGGCTCGGCATGCTGTGCAAGAGCGTTGATGGCTGCGGCAGCAGCGTATTCGGCCTGATCCAGATGCTTGAGCCGGACGAAGGCGTGGACCAGACGGAAAACCCCGACGAAGACGCCGAGCTGATCACCCGCGAGCTCTGCCGCCCGGATGGCACGATCGGCAGCCACCCACGCGGCGTCAGCCTCGTTCTGACGCACGAAGGCCGCAGCCAGAGCCTGATACGTGCGGGCCAACAACCTGTGCACTTCCGCCCGGTGTGCACCGGGTGCCGTACGGGAAGCCCGCTCCAAACGGGGCACCAGCGGGCCGAGTGCCGCACTCAGCTCGGCGAACCGGCCTGCGTGTGTCAGTGCCCAGACGCGTTCGACCTCCTCACGCAGCGCAGGCAGAGCCGAGCGAGAGTCTTCCCGCGGGGCCAGCAGCACATCCAGCGCGGAGTGCCCCGAGATCACCAGGCGAGCCTGGTCCAGATCGTTCTGCGGCGCTTCTCCCGCCGACTCGGGCTCGGGCGCACTCGGGGCCTCGGGCTGCAGAATCTGAAGTGACACTCCCAGGCCGTCCGCCAGCAGGCGCAGCACATCCAGCCGGTTGACCGGCTGGATTCCCCGCTCCACCTGGGAGACCCAGCTGGCCGTACGGCCGAGCGCTGCGCCCAACTCGGTCTGCGTGAGGCCGCGTCGGCGTCGCAGTTCCGCGACCCGCACACCGAACTCCCGCCGCTTCTGCGCCGTAGTCACGGCTGTACGGCCACCTTTCCGTCAACGACGTCGAGGAAGGTCACCTCGACGCCCGTCAGGTGCCGCTCGCGCTCGGCGAGGAAGCGCCTGGTGTGCGGCTGCGCTTCGTGCACGTCGAATGCGGCACGGTCCGCGTACAGCTCGTAGAAGACGCGGACCAGCGGGTCGCCGTCCGGTACGTGGCTCACGTACGTCAGCGTGCCGGGCTCATGGGCCTTGATGCCGACCAGCGTCCGTGCGCACAGCTCATCAAAGGCAGTTGCCGCCTCCTGGTCTCTCAACGAGAAGCGAACAACCAGGCCGAATCCGTCGTTCATATGCGCCCCTTCCGGTCGCGCTCAGTCTGTCAGTCGCTGTTATGGCCCCCGCACGGTCGGCACCGCGCCGCCGCTTCAGCGGGTGGCTGGCGCGCGGCGAAAGCTGCAACGACGCTCGGACTGCCGCACCGCCAACTCGCCTTCTCGCGAGGTTGAGGAGTCCGCTCCCGTATGCCCACGCGTCATGCACCCCGAACGACGCGGGAATCGACTCACGCAACAACAACGCCAGCGCACCCTGTGGCTCGCCGCCCAAGGCATCAGCATCGGCCATTGCTGCCTTCACGGCTCGGAGATGGCCGCGTGAGGAATGGTGAAGGTGAAGAGGATCGCATCACCCGGCTCCTCCCGTGGTCAGGTCCTGAAGGGAAACCCGGCTACCTCATCACGGACCGAGCCGGTGGCTACCTGACCCGGGTCGCCGACAGGGTCGAGTCGGTGCAGCTGGAGATGGGCCACGACTTGCTGGGGCACGCGATCGAGCTGATCGACGATGCCAAGGTATGTGCCCCAGAACTCCGTTACCTGGCTGCTCGGCTGGCCGAAGCCCTGCGCGATGCGCTGCGCATCGCCGAGAGCAGAGGCGATCGGCTCCCGACGCCCGGCAGTGACGGCGACATTGCGAAAGATCAGCCCGCGGGTACCGGAGATGAGGGCACGGACTCATCCTGAGAAGGGCGGGCGGTCCCTGCCTCACCTAGGGAGGGGCCGCCCGCTTGGTCAACTGCGGTTCCCGGACCGGTCGGCGGTCCCTTCGGCAGATGGAGCTCCGGCGGGGCGGGCCAATCGGGCTCGCTCACATCGGAACTCCGATCGTGCGCGAGGAGCGAAGGGCCCGTACGCCGCCCCTACGCCAACCCCTTGAGCATCCCCTTGAAGTAGAGCTGCGGCAGCCCGTAGCGCTTGAGGTACCACATGTCGGTGCGCTCCCGGGTGGTGTCGATGAAGGGGATCGAGGGCGTGGGCTGCAGGTCGTAGTCGAACTCGGCGAGCAGCATCTTGTGCCGGGCGGTGACCAGGGGGCAGGAGGTGTAGCCGTCGTAGCGGGCGGTGGCGGGGCGCCCGCGCAGCCCGGCGAGGAGGTTGGCGACCGCGACCGGAGCCTGTTTGCGGATGGCGGCGCCCGTCTTGGACGTCGGCAGATTGGCGACATCGCCCAGCACGAACACATTCGGGAAGTCCGGGTGCTGGAGCGTTTCCCGGTCGGTCTTGACGTACCCGTACGGGGAGTCGGGGTCGGCGAGCGGGCCGTCGGCCAGCCACTGCGGGGCGCGTTGCGGCGGCACCGCGTGCAGCAGGTCGTAGTGGACGGTCTCGGTCTTGCCGGTGGTGTGATCGGTGATCACCGCCTCGCGTGCCGCGCCGTCGAGGTGGGTCATCTCCGAACTCAGCCGCACCTCGATGCCGTACCGCCGGGCCGTCTCCGTCAGCGCCCGGGAGAACACCGGCACCTTGAACATCGCGGGCTCCGGGAGCACCAGAATGGTGCGGATCGCACCCAGCACCCCGCGCTTACGCCAGTAATCCGCCGCCAGATACGCGATCTTCTGCGGGGCGCCGCCGCACTTCACCGGCCCGGACGGCATGGTGAACACCGCCGTGCCGCTCCGCATCCGGCGGATCAACTCCCAGGTCAGCGGCGCGAGATCGGGCCGGTAGTTGCTGCTCACCCCGCCGTGGCCGAGGGCCGTGGCGAGACCGGGCACCCCGTCCCAGTCGAGCTGCAGGCCCGGGGCGAGCACCAGCCGCCCGTAGGAGAGGACCCGGCCTGAGGCGGTGGTGACCGTACGGGCGGCCGGGTCGACGGCGGTGGCGCGCTCCCGCAGCCAGCGCACCCCCGGCGGCATGACGTCCGCCTGGGTGCGCAGCGAGGCGCGCAGCGGCGCCTGACCACCGCCGACCAGTGTCCACAACGGCTGGTACCAGTGCGTTTCGGAGGGCTCCAGCAGCGCGATGTTCCGGACACCGGCACGGCGTAACCGGGCGGCGACGGTGATGCCTGCGGTGCCGCCGCCGACGATGAGGACCTGGTGGTGGGACGGGGCGGCGGGTGCGGGGGCCATGTGCTCCTCCTGGAAGGTGGGTGGGAATCGAGTGGGAATCGGCTGGGAAACGGGTGAGGAACGGGTGGGTCGGTGTGCGGGACGCGGGGCTACCAGAGGCGGGGCAGTGCGGTGGCCGCCATGGTGACGGCGAGGACGGTGACCAGGCAGGCGAAGGCCGTGGCCAGGACCTCGGGGCGCAGCCGGGTGGTGAGGCGGTTGCCGAGGTTGCTGCCGACCGCCGCACAGGCCGCGAAGCCGGCCAGCAGCGGCCAGTCCAGGGCGCCGGTCCCGGCCCGGGTACCCAGAGCCGTAAGCGAGTTGATGAGGATGACGAGGAGCGAGGTGCCGATGGCGACCGGCATCTCCAGACCCAGCACGAGGGTGAGGGCCGGTACGACGACAAAGCCGCCGCCGACCCCGAAGAAGCCGGTGAGCAGTCCGACGGCGGAGGCGGTCACGGCGAAGCGGGCGGGGCGGGCGAAGCGGGTGGGGCGGGAGGGGCGCGGGGGCACACGGTGGGCGGAGGCGCCCCGTTCATCGGAGAGCGCCGGGCTCACGGCGCCCCGTAGGGGCACGGCCTCGGCGGGCGACTGTGGGGACGGCGGGTTCGTGGGTTTCTGTGAGGGTGGTGGGTTCGTGGGTCCCTGTGAGGGCGGCGTGTTCCCAGGTTCCTGTGAGGGCGGCGGGTTCGCGGGTCCGTGTGAGGACGGCGTTTCCCCCGGCTCCTGTGAGGACAGCGTTTCCTCCGGCTCCTGTGAGGGCGGCGTGTTCCCAGGTTCCTGTGAGGACGGCGTCTCCGCGGGCTCCGGTAAGGACACCGTCTCTGCGGGCCCCCGTAGGGACACCGTCTCTGCGGGCCCCCGTAAGGGCACGGCCTCCGGGGAGCTCCGTAACGGTGTGCCCTCCGACGGGTCCCGTGGGTCCCGTGGGTCCCGTAAGGGACGGATGCCCGCCGCCCGCCGCTCGTGCCGCCCCCGTGCCACCAGCATCGCCGCGACCACGAGCAGCAGACCCGCGAACGCCGCCATCAGCACCGTGGGGTCCAGGGCCGCGCTCCACCGGGAGCCGAGATAGCTGCCCGCCGTACCCAGCGCCCCGAACGCCGCACCCGCCGCCCACCGGACCCGACCGGCCCGGCCATGGCACAGCAGTCCGGTCACCGCGCCGACCGTGACGACGACCAAGGCCCCTGCGGTCGCCTCGTGCGGCGACTGCCCCAGCAGATAGACCAGCGCCGGCACCGCCAGCACCGAACCACCGCCGCCGAGTGCGCCCAGCAGCAGACCGATCAGCAGCCCGCACGGCAGGACCGTCAGGGCTACGAGGACGGACACGAGGCCCGCGGCGCAAGGGCAACCGCCCGGCTGTCGTCGGACCACTCCGCGACGAACGTGAACCGGTCGCCGCGTACCACCGTCTCGCGCCACTCCACCGGCCGCTCGCCGGCCTGCCCGAGCCGCTCGATGGCGAACGCCGCCTCCCGGTCGGCCAGCCCCAGCAGCCACGCCTGCCGGATGTCCGGCAGGAACGGCTGGATCCGCTCCTGGCCACCGGTGACCTTCACCCCGCAGCGCCGCGTCAGCTCGCCGTAGAGCGAGGTGTGCCCGAAGTCGGCTTCCAGCAGCGGCTCGGCGGCCTCGGCGGGCAGATACGCGGTGTCGTGCGCGAGCGGTTCGCCATCCGCGAGCCGCAGCCGCTCCAATACGACCAGCGGCGCCTCCGGGACCAGCCCCAGATGCCCGGCGATCGTCCCGTCCGCGGTCCGCTCCAGCCGCAGCACCTCACTGCGCTGCTCGACCCCCTGGCCCTCCAGCTCGCGGAAGAGGCTGTAGAGCGAGCCCAGCGGCTGCTGTATGCGGCGGGTGTCCAGCCGGCTCGTCCGGCCGCGTTCGGCGATCACCAGGCCGTCGGCGCGCAGTTTGCGCAGCGCCTCCCGGACGGTGTGCCGGCTGACCTCGTACTCGCCGGTGAGCCGGTGCTCGGCCGGGAACTCCGCACGGAACGCGCCGGCTTCCATCCGGCGGCGCAGATCGGCGGAGAGCTGCGCCCACAAGGGCAGCGGCGAGCGCCGGTCCAGGGGACGCGGGCCGTGCGCGCCGTGCGGCGGCTCGGTCATCATGGTGGATTCCTCCGCGGGCGTACGGGGGGTGCAGTGGTGATACCGGAGCACTGGATCCGGGCCGGCATCAAGTGATGCACGATCAGCTGATGCAGAATCAACTGACGGATATCCAGATGTCCCGGGTGTCCTGGCGTTCCGATGTTGAGGAGTCCAGGTGTTGAGGTGTCCAGGTGTCTTACGAGGTGACGGGTCGTCCGGGCCTGCCCGGGTTGTCGCCCGCCATCCGGCTACCTAATGTACGTACATCCGTGCATCCGCACAACGCACCCTGCCCGAACGGGCCCCGGCCGCCGCGCACGGGCCCCGCGCACCCCTGGAGGCCGACCGTGCACTTCGCGCAGTACTACCTCGACTGCCTCTCCCAGGCGTCGTATCTGATCGGCGACAAGACCACCGGACGCGCCGTCCTCGTCGACCCGCGCCGCGACATCGACGACTACCTGCACGACGCGGAAGCCGTCGGCCTGCGGATCGAACTCGTCATCGAGACGCACATTCACGCCGACTTCCTCTCCGGCCATCTCGAACTCGCGCGGGCCACCGGTGCCACCATCGCCTTCGGGGAGGCCGCCGAAACCGGCTTCCCCATACGGCGGTTACGGGACGGCGAGCGCATCTCGCTCGGGGCGGACGACGGCCAGGGGGTCACCCTCACCGTGCTCGCCACCCCCGGCCACACCCTCGAATCCATCTGCCTGGTCCTGCGCGAACACCCCGACGACGACGTGCCGTTCGGCGTGCTCACCGGCGACACCCTCTTCGTCGGCGACGTCGGCCGCCCCGACCTGCTCTCCGCCGCCGGGCACACCCCGCAGGACATGGCCGCCCGTCTGCACCGCTCCCTGCACACCAAACTCATGACCCTCCCGGACGCGACCCGGGTCTTTCCCGCACACGGCGCCGGCTCCGCCTGCGGGCGCAGCCTCTCCAGCGAGACCAGCTCCACCATCGGCGATCAGCGCCGGTTCAACTACGCCCTCCAGCCCATGCCGGAGGCCGACTTCGTCCGCCTGGTCACCGCGGGGCAGCCCACCACCCCCGGCTACTTCGCACACGACGCGGCTCTCAACCGCGACGGCCACCCCCTCCTGGAGCCCGGACCGCCGCCCGCCCTCACCCTGGACGAGGCCCTCGCGGCCCGCGACCGGCAAGGCGCCGTCCTCCTCGACTGCCGCCCGCTGGCCGCCTACACCCGCGCACATCTGACCGGCTCGCTCCACACGAGCCTGGACACCCGGTTCGCGGAGTACGCCGGCAGCGTGGTCGCCCCGGGCACCCCAATCGTGCTGCTCGCCGACCCCGGCACGGAACAGGAGGCCCGCCTCCGCCTCGCCCGCATCGGCTACGACCACGTCCTCGGCCATCTGCCCGACCCGGCCGCCGTACTGGACCGCATGCCCGCGCTCAGCCGCAGTAGCCGACGCATCCACCATGAGGAACTCGCGCTGCAAGAGCCTGGGTTGGCCCAAACGGCACCGGGCGAGGCGGTCGGAACGAGCGACACCGAGCCGCCCGATGCCCAGCCCTTCGGCGCCCATCAGGCCGACGCCATGCCGGCCGGTGCCGTGCCAACCGACATCACGCCGGCCGATGCCGTGCCGGCCGATGCCGTGCCGGCCGATGCCGTGCCGGCTGACGCCGAGTCGGCCGACGTCACACCGCCCGACCTCCAGCTGATCGACGTCCGCAACCCGTCCGAGTACGAGGCGGGCGCCCTCCCCGGTGCCCGCAACATCCCCCTGGCCGGCCTGCCCCACCGCATCGCCGAACTGGACCCGGCCCACCCGGTGGTCCTGTATTGCCGCAGCGGCAACCGGTCAGTGATCGCGGCAGCGCTGCTGGAGTCGCGCGGGTTCGCGGAGGTCTGCGATGTGATCGGGGGATATGAGGCGGTGGGGGCGGGGACGGGCGTGCAGTAGGGCGCACGGAGCCGGTGGGCCCGTTCACGGGCATGACTGCCTCACTCGCAGTGGTCCGCATCGCGTTGGTCTACGTCGCCTTGGTCTGCCTGGGGTCGGTCCGCTCGGCGTTGTCCCGCTTCGCTTCGGTCCACTCGGCGTCGGTCCGCCCGCTGTCGGTTCGCCCGGCGTCGGTCCGCTTCGCGTCGCCCTGCCCGGCGGCGCCAGGTTGAGTGCGAAGGAGTCCAGTGGGACGCCGAACGCGCCGATGGCGACGGCGGCCAGCGCCCAACGGGCCTGTGGGTCCAGGTGGGGGTGTGGTTCGGGTTTTGGCATGACGGTCACCGGGCCGCCTCTCATGGATCCGCCTCTCGCGTTGCGGAGGAAAACGGGAAAGGAGGGGGAGAGGGGGATGGATTGCACCGGAAGGGGGCAGGAACCCGGGAGCGGATTGCCCGCACGGCCGGGAGGCCGGAGCAATGAGCCGGGGGCGGCCAGGGCGGTGACCGAAGGGCCCCGCAGCGATCTGCTGCCGCGTGGGTGCGGGAAGGGGCGGCGCGGCCCCGTACAGCGGACGTTCAACGATCGTTGATCGGTGATCTCCATGCTGAACCGCATGTTGCGCCGTGTGACTTCAATGCATGCAGATGACGCCCGCGAAGAGCAAGAGCCGGAAGCGTCGCGGATCGCCCTCACCTGGACCGGGGAGCCCGGACGTCAGGAGGAGCTGACGCACGGCATGCTCCTTGACCAGGCCGAGCGCGCCGCCGCCGTGCTCCGCCGGCTCGGCGTGCAGGCCGGTGACCGGGTCGCGGTGCATCTGCCGCTGGTTCCCGAGTCGGTGATCGCCACGCTCGCCTGCGGACGGCTGGATGCGATACGTGCCACGCTGCCGGTCTCGCTGACGGTGCCCGAACTGGTCGCGCGGACCCGTGAGTCCTCGGCCCGGGTGCTGATCACGGCCGATGCGGCGTTCTGGGACGGGGCCGTACGACCGGTGAAGGCGCTGCTCGACCATGCGCTGGCGCGCGGCGCGGCCTCGGGCGGCGCCGTGGACCGGACCGTCCTGGTGGTGAACCGGTGCTCGCGGCCGGTCTCCTGGAAGCCGGGGCGCGACCTGTGGTGGCACGAGGCACTCGGCATACCGTCCGCACCCCACTGACGGCCCGACGGCCCCGAGCAAGCCGGCCTCCCGCAAGCAAGGGCGGCCTCCGCGCCAGTAAGCAGGCGCGGCCTCCCCTCCAGCGAGCACCCCGCACCCCCTGAAATGGCCCGGTCTCTCCCCTGAAACGGCGCGGCCTCTCTCACTGAAGAGACGCGGGCCGCACCTCCTGACGAGATTCATGGCCTCACCCACCGGCAAGGCGAGGGTCAGCCCGCACCTGCCGGCGAGGCACTGCCTCATGCACCGGCGAGGCGTGGCTCAGCTCTCACGCACCGGTGGGGCACAGCCTCATGCACCGGCGAGGCGTGGCTCAGCCCTCACGCACCGGTGGGGGACAGCCTTATGTACCGGCGAGGCGTGGCACAGCCCTCATGCACCGGTGGGTCATGTACCGGAGGCGGGCACAGCCCTCACGCACCGGCGGAGCGAGGCACAGCCCTCACCCACTCAGGTCACCAAACGGGCCATTCGCCTCATCCGCGCCTAGCGTGGAGCACGTGTCACAGCCACCAGATGCCCACCCGCCTCGGGCCGCGGCTCCGAGGGCAATCGTGGCACCGGCCCGGCCGAGCCCACCCGCGCCCCGCGCGACACCAGTGCCTCGGTGGGGCTGCACTCTTCCAGCTGTCGTCCGTGCCCTGGGCACCCACATGCTGCGGAACTTCACTCGCTCCTCCCCTCCCCCCACCCCCACCTCCCGAGCGGAAAGGCTGCTGCCCCATGGCTCGTCATGAGTACGCACACCCCCGCCACCCCCTGCCCGGCAGCGACCGCAACAGGCCTCTCAGGCGCAGCTGCGGCTCCCAGGGCCCGCCGACCCGGCCCCAAGAAGGCCACCGCCCGCACCCCATACCGACCCACGACAAGGGCCGCTAGGGCAGGAGGCGTTCACCTCCTCACCCGCTCACACCGCTTTGCCGGACGACTTTCTCCTGCTCATGGCGGTGTGGGGGCGGTCCAGCAGACGACTTTTATTGCGTCGTGCTCCCGACACCCGGCCGGTACGTTTCCCGCTATGACGTCAACGCTGCGCCTGGAGAAGGTCACACCGGACAACGTCGAGGCCGCATGCCGGCTGAAGGTGCGACCTGACCAGGAAGGGCTGGTGGCGCCGGTGGTGCGGTCGCTGGCCGAGGCGTATGCGCAACCCGAGGTCGCCTGGCCTCGGTTGATCTTGGACGGTGAGCAACTCGTGGGCTTCGTCATGGGTTTCTTCCTGGTGCGATTCGACCCTGACAACCCGGAGGACCGGCTGCGCTCCGGGATCTGGCGACTGAACATCGCCGCCGAACATCAGGGCCGTGGGTATGGCCGGTTCGCCGTGGAGTCCGTGTGTGCAGAGGTCCGAAGGCGGGGGCGGGGGCGGGGGCGGGGGCAGGGTCGGGTGACGGTGAGCTGGGTTCCGGGTGAGCACGGGCCGGAGCGGTTCTACCTCGGGCTCGGATTCCGTCCGACCGGGGAGATGAGCGGCGATCAGGTCGTCGGCGAGCTGGCCCTGACCGGCGCGGCCTGAGAGCGAACCACCGCCCACCGCACCCGACCAGGCACCCCTGGTTGCCCACCACGGCCCACCGCACCCGACCGGGCACCCCTGGTTGCCCAGCGCCGCCCTCCGTGGCCATTGATATCCCGCCGATATGGCCTACGGTCGGCAATGAAACGATGGAGGAATGACGACAAAGCCCGAAGAATCCTCGGAGTGTCGGCCTGCGGTTCCCGAGCGCTGGCCGGAGGGGGAATCCCTGCATGCTGAGCTCCTCGCGGCGAAGACGTTGGTTTACGACCCCTGTGGGTTCACCTGCTCACGGCCGATCCCCGAAGCGGAGAGCGCCGAGTACGCGGCACATGAGTTCACTCTCGACGGCTCCTCCGTCAGGTTTCGGGTTGCCAAGACCACCCCGACGAAGGTCGGCCAGTTCGTCACGGTGTGGAAGCGGAGCCCCGGCGGGCCGATTCAGCCGTTCGACTCCGAGGATCCGGTAGATCTCTTCGTCATCAGCACCCGCGAGGGCCACCACTTCGGGCACTTCGTCTTTCCGCGCGAGGTGCTCTGTGCACGAGGCATCGTTTCCAGGAATGGCTCCGGCGGCAAGCGGGCTTTCCGCATCTACCCGCCGTGGGTGGAGACCACCAATCGGCAGGCCCGCACCACACAGGCGTGGCAGGCGGACCACTTCCTGCAGATCCCTGAGGACGGGCCCCTCGACATGGCCCGCGCCCAGGCGCTCCATCACCCGTGACCGACGGGGCCCTACCCCCCCCCGTGGCCGACGGGCCCTAACACCCCCTATGACCGTCGGACCCTGCCCCCATGACCGTCAGACCCTGCCACCACGCGGGACCGTGTGGCCCCCATGGACGGGCAGCTGCCACGCTCCCACTCCGCGCCCGCGACCCCTCCCCACTCCGCGCCCGCGACCCCTCCCCGCTCCGCGCCCGCTCCCCCTCCCGCGCTCGTCCAGGGACGCTACGGCCGAAAGGGGGCTGTGGGCCCACGCTGAGCGGTGACCGCTCCCGGCCCGCCCGTACTCTGGAGAGGTGAGCACCACCCCCGAACCCGAGTCGGCCCCCGCGCATCAGGACGCCTCCGACGCCGAGCAGGCCCCCGCCCCCGCGCCCCCGCCCGCTGCGCGCCCGGTGGCGCCCAGGCCCGCGGCGAAGCTGATCTTCGACGACCCGCTGAGCCAGCAGTCCTCGGACGACACCGACCGTGGCTGGGGCGAGCGCCCGGCGAGTGGTGACAGCGCCGCCGACCTCGCCCGCTTCCTCGACGAAAAGCCGCCCCACCACCTCTGAGCGAGGCGAGGGGGCGGCGTCTGCCGGCCGTGGGCGCCTGTTACTCGTGGGTCTTCTGCGTGCCGATGGTGCCCGAGGTGGGTGCGGGCGCGGACGGCGAGCCGGTGCGCTGGGCGATCAGCGCATCGCGGATCTCGGTGAGCAGCTCGATCTCGGTCGGGTCCGCGGGGGCGCCGTCGACCGGCTGCTTGGCCGCCTGGCGTTCCTTCCACTTGTTGATCGGAAGGATCATGAGGAAGTAGACGACCGCGGCGGTGATCAGGAACGTCAGGGCGGCGCTGAGCACCGAGCCCCAGAGGATGTAGATCCCGTCGGCGAATGCGCCCGTCTTCGGATCCTTGGCGCAGGTGGCGGTCAGGCAGGACTGGTAGTGATCGAGGTTCTGCGAACCGAGCGCGCCCACGATGGGGTTGATGATGCCCTTCACCACCGCGTTGACGATGTTGGTGAAGGCCGCACCGACGACGACCGCGACCGCGAGTTCGATGACGTTGCCGCGCATCAGGAATTCCTTGAATCCCTGCAGGACGCCCTTGCTCACCTGACAGCCTCTTTCCATGCTCACTACGGACGGTGCACCAACAATCAGCACCGCAACTTACGGCAGGGCAGGGCAGAGGTGTCCAGTCGTGTGACACGCACCATCGAATGACCGGTGCGTCTGCACGGAACCGGTGGTTCCGGCGGAGGGGCCCGATCGTGCGGACTCCGTGGACGGATACCGCGGTACCGGTGCGGTGGGCGCGCCCCCATTGGCGCGCGGCGGGTGCCCCGCCATTCGCAGCAGTCTCGCGTGGGGTGAGGGCAGACGCCACTTGATCTTGGGGCATGGTCACTGCCCTCCCGGGGCCGCCGCCGACGGGCAGCCGGGGGCGGGAGCGTCTCGTACGGCACCGTACGACGCCCCGCCGGCCAGTGCTGCGGCGGTCATCGCCAGGCCGGCGGCCAGTAAGCGCTGTCGCGTGGTCCGTCCCCATCGGTGCCGGCCGCCACCGGCCCGCACCGGTGTGAAGTGCGGTACTTCACATGGCGGGGGAGCAGGGAGCGGCAGGGAGAGGAGATCGGGGCCGGTAAGGGAAAAGGGAGGGGGAGAGGGCGAAGGAGCGGGGGAGGGCGAAGGAGCGGGAGAGGTGCGGGGCATGGTGGTACCGCCTGTGGTGATGAGGGGTCGGGTGAACCGCTGATCACCACCGTGCCGGAAGGCTCCGCCCGCCCGCTCCGGGCTGTGGACGACCCCGCCGTTGTGGACAACTCGGCCACCCGGGAGGGGGAGGCCGAGCGTCCTGAGGGAGGCCGAGCGTCCTGGGGCGTTACGGCAGGTCGATGCCCAGGTCCCAGCCGGTGTGGGCGCCGGTGCACAGGCAGTCGCGCGCGGCGTTGTCGGGGAGGCCGGCGATCGCGTCGAAGAGGACCTCGCGCAGCCGGCCGACGTTCTCGGCGAAGACCCTGAAGACTTCGTCGTGGGAGACGCCCTCGCCGGTCTCGGTGCCCGCGTCCAGGTCGGTGACCAGGGTCAACGAGGTGTAGCAGAGACTCAGTTCGCGGGCCAGGACGGCTTCGGGGTGGCCGGTCATGCCGACCACCGACCAGCCCTGTGCGGCATGCCAGCGCGATTCGGCGCGGGTCGAGAAGCGGGGGCCCTCGATGACGACAAGGGTGCCGCCGTCGACCGGCTCCCAGTCCCGGCCGCGGGCTGCCGAGACGGCGGCCCGGCGCCCGGTGGGGCAGTACGGGTCGGCGAAGGCCAGATGGACGACGTTGGGGACGCTCCCGTCGGGGAGGGGCTCGCCGTCGAAGTAGGTCTGGGGACGGGCCTTGGTGCGGTCGACGAGCTGGTCGGGGACCAGGAGGGTGCCGGGGCCGTATTCGGGGCGCAGTCCGCCGACCGCGCACGGGCCGAGAACCTGGCGTACGCCGAGCGAACGCAGCGCCCACAGGTTGGCGCGGTAGTTGATGCGGTGCGGCGGGAGGTGGTGGCCGCGGCCGTGCCGGGGCAGGAACGCGACGTGGCGGCCGGCGATCTCTCCCACGAACAGCGAGTCGCTCGGGCGCCCGTACGGGGTGTCCACTGTGATCTCGGTCACGTCGTCGAGGAAGGAGTAGAAGCCCGATCCGCCGATAACGCCAATCTCCGCGTCAGCCATGCCGGTCACACTATCGGGGCGCGGTGGCGGGGGAGGGTGGGTCTGAGAGGAAAGAAAGCCGTGAGCGACGGACCCCGCCTTCGGTGACGGCGGGGTCCGGAGAAGTGCGGGTCAGGCGGCGGAGCTGGTGCCCGAGGTGCTGCCGGCCGACGAGGTGGTGGCCGGGGCGGAGGGCTTGCTGTCGGAGCTGCCGGACGAGGAGCTCGACGAGTCCGAGGAGGACGTCGCGCCCGACGAGGAGCTCTTCGCGGGGCTGCTGCTGGACGACGAGCCGCGGCTGTCGTTGCGGTAGAAGCCGGAGCCCTTGAAGACGATGCCGACCGCGGAGAACACCTTCTTGAGGCGTCCGTTGCAGGCGGGGCACTCAGTGAGCGCGTCGTCGGTGAACTTCTGCACCGCCTCGAGGCCCTCGCCGCACTCGGTGCACTGGTACTGGTAGGTCGGCACTTGTCTTCCTCCTGGCACTCTCACTCGATGAGTGCTAACGACGCTCCATATTGCAGTATTCCCGCCCGCCAGTCCACCGTGACCGGCGGACGGTGACCGACTCCACGCTCGGTCAGGCGCGCGCCAGCTCCCTTTCCCGGTCGTAGGAAACCGCCGGGACCTGGGCGTCGGCGCCGAGCGCGGGGCCGGCGGCGGCCACGGTCGAGGAGTGCGGCAGCAGGTGGGCGCGGAGCGCCAGCAGCACCGTCAGGGCCAGCGCCGTACCGGCCAGCGGCACCAGGAATCCGGTGCTCGGCCCGAAGCGGTCCGCCAGCTGGCCGGCGGAGGTGGTCGCGGCTGCCTGGCCCAGCGCGACCGCACCGGTCAGCCAGGTGAAGGCCTCGGTGCGGGCGGCGGCCGGCACCAGCGACTCCACGAGCGTGAAGCCGGTGATCAGGGCCGGGGCGATGCACAGGCCGACGACCAGGCCGACGGCGCCCAGCAGCGGCACCGCGGTGACCGCCCACAGCGGGGTGGTGGCCAGCGTCAGCAGCCCGTAGGCGACCAGCAGCCGGCGCCGCGGGCCGATCTTCCAGGCGATGGCGCCACAGGCGACACCGGCGAGCATGTTGCCGCCCGCGAAGATCCCGTAGAGCACACCGCTGATGCCGGGCTGCCCGATGTGGTGGGTGAACGCCGTCAGCGAGACCTGCATACCGCCGAAGACGGCACCGATGCCGAGGAACGCCACGATCAGGACGCGTACGCCGGGCACCGACAGCGCCGAGACGCGGGGCCGGTCACCGGACTGCGCCCGGTGCACGGCCGGCTGGCTGCGCCGCTGCGCGGCGAACAGCAGCCCGCCGGCCAGTGTCAGCGCGGCCTCGGCGACCAGCCCGGCCGCCGGGTGGACGCCGGTGCACAGCGCGGTCGCCAGCACCGGGCCGACCACAAAGGTGAACTCGTCGGTCACCGACTCGAAGGCGGCGGCCGTCGGCATCAGCGGGCTGCCGCCGAGCCGGGCGGCCCAGCGGGCCCGCACCATCGGGCCGACCTGCGGCGTCGAGGCGCCCGTGGGGACCGCCACCGCGAACAGCGCCCACAGGGGGGCGTGGGCGAGGGCGAGGGCGATCAGCGCCGCGACACCGGTGACATGCACCAGGACGCCGGGGATCAGCACCGCGCGCTGGCCGAAGCGGTCGGCGAGCTTGCCGTTCTGCGGGGCGAACAGGGCCATCGAGACACCGGTCGCGGCGGACACCGCGCCGGCGGTGCCGTAGGAGCCGGTGGTGGATTCGACGAGCAGCACGATGCCGATCGTCAGCATGGCGAAGGGCTGCCGGGCCAGAAAGCCGGGCAGCAGGAATGTCCATGCACCAGGGGTGCGGAGCAGTGATCCGTATCCGGAACGGGAGTCCTTGACCGCGGATGCCACGGCCGGGCCTTTCTGCCGCCTGGTAGCGCCACCCGCGAGGTCGTCATGGGTACGCGCCGAGAGCTGTCCTCTCGCGCAGGACCGAGTGATACCGCGTGGTCCGCACCGGAGAGGTGGCTGCGTAAGGCAGGGGGACCGCGGCCGCCGAGCGGTCGCGCCAGCTCTGCATCAGGCAGAGTTGGTTCGTCGATGTTGCGTTTTCATACTACAGGCCGTGGCGTGTGAAGCCCTGGGATTGGTCAGGGCTTCACACGGAATCCCTTGGTATCCGTGGAGAGATACAGCACATCTCCGGCCCCGGAGCTTCGGTGGGACGTCAGTGGTGGCCGCGCCGCCCCGAGGGGCCGCCGGTCCCCAGCCAGCCGGCCAGCTTGCCGCCCTGGGAGACCGCCTGCAGCCGCCGCTCCGCCGCGTCGCGCACCGGGTCGGTGGCGACCACCAGCAGCTCGTCGCCGCGCCGCAGCACCGTGGAGGGCGCGGGCACGAAACTGGAGCCGTCCCGTACGACGAGGGTGACCGCGGCACCCGCGGGCATCCGCAGCTCGCCGACCTCGACGCCGTGCATACGGGACGTCGGGCCGATGGACATGGACAGCAGATGGCCGCGCAGCCGCTCCAGGGGCGCCGACTCGATGCCCAGGTCGGCGGCCTCCTCGTCCTCGCCCAGCCGCAGCCGCTTGGCCAGCCAGGGCAGCGTCGGCCCCTGGATGAGGGTGTAGACCACGACCAGGACGAAGACGATGTTGAAGACCCGTTCGCTGCCGGGAACATCGCCCACCATCGGGATGGTGGCCAGCACAATCGGTACCGCGCCGCGCAGCCCGGCCCACGACAGCAGGGTCTTCTCCCGCCAGGGCACCCGGAACGGCAGCAGCGCCACGAACACGGACGTCGGCCGGGCCACGATCGTCAGGATCATGCCGATCAACAGCGCCGGGACGATGTCGTCGATCAGGTTGTGCGGGGTCACCAACAGGCCCAGCAGGACGAACATGCCGATCTGGCCGAGCCAGCCGAGGCCCTCGGCGAAGCCGCGGGTGGCCGGTGAGTGCGGCAGTTTGGCGTTGCCGAGGATCACCGCGGCCAGGTAGACGGCGAGGAAGCCGGAGCCGTGCGCCAGGGCACCGGCCGCGTACGCGGAGACCGCGATGGCCATCACGGCGATCGGGTACAGCCCGGACGCGGGCAGCGCCACATGACGCATGCCGTACGCGCCGAGCCAGCCGATGGCCAGGCCGATGGCGGCGCCGATCGCCAGCTCCAGCGCGATCTCACCGAGCAGGGCGTACCAGTGCTCGACTGGTCCCGCGGTGGAGAACGCGACGACGAGGATGACCACGGGGGCGTCGTTGAAGCCGGATTCGGCTTCCAGTACACCGGTCAGGCGGGCCGGCAGCGGCACGCTGCGCAGCACGGAGAAGACGGCCGCGGCATCCGTGGAGGAGACCACGGCGCCGATCAGCAGCGCCTGGCGCCAGTCGAGCCCGGCCAGATAGTGCGCTCCGGCCGCGGTGACCCCCACGCTCACCGCGACGCCGACCGTCGAAAGCACTGCCGCCCGGGGCAGTGCCGGTTTGATTTCTTTCCACTTGGTGCCCAGGCCGCCCTCGGCGAGGATCACGACCAGCGCGGCATAGCCGAGGAGTTGGGTCAGCTCGGCGTTGTCGAAAATGACGCCGCCAGGCCCGTCCTGGCCTATGGCGACGCCTATCCCCAGGTAGATGAGCAGGCTGGGGAGCCCGCTGCGCGAGGAGAGCCGTACCGCGGCGACCGCAATGAGCAGTACGAGCGAGCAGATCAGCAGGAGTTCGTTGAGATGGTCGACAGTCAGGAGCTGATCCTTCCTCGCACGGGTTCCGGGGGGCGGGCTTTCCTTACCGTATCTAGTTACTGAGGCTAACAATTTACCATTACTTGAAGGTTGGATGTGCTGGCGGTGACTCCGCGTAGGGGTCGCCGAACCCGTGCGCCTATGGTTGCTCCAGCACTCCCACCCTGCCCCTCGAAGGACAGAGATGCCCGCCAACAAGTCCGGCCCAGTCCCCAGGAAAAAGAAGGGGCGGCGCGGCCGCCTCGTCGCGATTACGGTCGTGCTGCTGCTCGTGGCGGGCATCGGCTTCGGCGCGTTCTGGGGTGTCAGTACCGTCCGCGCCTCGTTCCCGCAGACCACGGGCTCGCTCAAACTCCCGGGTCTGACCAACCCGGTGGACGTCACCCGCGACGCCAACGGCATTCCGCAGATCTACGCCGACACCGACGAAGACCTCTTCCGCGCCCAGGGATACGTCCAGGCCCAGGACCGCTTCTGGGAGATGGACGTACGGCGCCACATGACCGCCGGACGGCTCTCGGAGATGTTCGGCAAGAGTCAGGTCAAGACCGACTCGTTCCTGCGCACCCTGGGCTGGCGCGATGTGGCGCAGAAGGAGTACGACACCAAGCTGTCGCCCAGCACCAAGAAGTACCTCCAGTCCTACTCCGCGGGAGTCAACGCCTACCTCAAGGACCACGAGGGCTCGGCGCTGTCCCTGGAGTACGCGGCCCTGGACTTCGAGAACGACTACAAGCCCGAGAAGTGGACGCCGGTCGACTCGGTGGCCTGGCTCAAGGCGATGGCCTGGGACCTGCGCGGCAACATGCAGGAAGAGATCGACCGCTCCCTGATGACCAGCCGCTTCACCCCCGCGCAGATCGCCCAGCTCTACCCGGCATACCCGTACAAGCGGAACAAGCCGATCGTCGAGGGCGGTGCGGTCGACCCGGCCTCCAAGGAGTTCAAGCCCGGCGGTACGGCGAACGCCGCCCCGGCCGGCCCCGGCGGGGTCACCGCGGGCCTGCAGTCGCAGCTGTCCTCGCTGTCCAAGACGCTGGACGAGGTCCCGGCGCTGCTCGGCCCCAACGGCAACGGCATCGGCTCCAACTCCTGGGTCGTCTCCGGCGCCCACACCACCACCGGCAAGCCGCTGCTCGCCAACGACCCGCACCTGGCACCGCAGATGCCCTCGCTCTGGTACCAGATGGGCCTGCACTGCCGCAGCACCGGACCCCGGTGCAACTACGACGCCTCCGGATTCACCTTCTCCGGTATGCCCGGCGTCGTCATCGGCCACAACCAGGACATCTCCTGGGGCATGACCAACCTCGGCGCGGACGTCACCGACCTGTACCTGGAGAAGGTCAACGCCGACGGGTACTTCTTCGACAACAAGCAGCAGCCCTTCATAACCCGCAAGGAGACCATCAAGGTCGCCGGCGGCGAGAGCCACGAGATCACCGTCCGGTCCACCAGGAACGGGCCGATCGTCTCCGACCGCGACGACGAACTGGCCGATGTCGGCAAGGACGCCCCGGTCGGCAACGCCGCCCCGGACCGCGGTGACGGCTACGCCGTATCGCTGCGCTGGACCGCACTGAACCCCGGCAAGTCCATGGACGCCGTCTTCGAGCTCAACCGCGCCAAGGACTGGAACAGCTTCCGCAAGGCCGCCGGGCACTTCGAGGTCCCGTCCCAGAACCTGATCTACGCCGACACCAAGGGCAACATCGGCTACCAGGCCCCGGGCCGGATCCCCGTCCGCGGCAAGGGCGACGGCCAGTTCGACGGCACCTACCCGGCGCCCGGCTGGGACCCGAAGTACCAGTGGACCGGCTACATCCCGCAGAAGGCCCTGCCATACGAGTACAACCCCAAGCGCGGTTACATCGTCACCGCCAACCAGGCCGCCGTCGACGAGAAGTACCCCTACCTCCTCACCAAGGACTGGGGTTACGGCTCCCGCAGCCAGCGGATCAACGACCTGATCGAGTCGAAGATCAAGGCCGGCGACACCGTCTCCACCGACGACATGCAGGCCTTCCAGAAGGACAACAGCAGCGAGATCGCCCGGCTGCTGACGCCCTACCTGACGAAGATCGACATCAAGGACAAGTACGTCCGCGACGCCCAGCAGCTGCTGGAGGGCTGGGACTTCACCCAGGAGCCCGACTCCGCCGCGGCCGCCTACTTCAACGCCGTCTGGCGCAACACCGTCAAGCTCGCCTTCGGCAACAAGATGCCCAAGGAACTGCGCCCCGACGGCCAGTGCCTCACCGTCCGCCCGGCCGACGAGACCGGCCCCGCCGACGAGAACGACAAATACATCCGCGAATGCGGTGAGCGGGCCGGTGACTCCGCCCAGCCCGACGGCGGCGACCGCTGGTACGAGGTCGTCCGCACCCTCCTCAACGACCCGGACAACGCCTGGTGGAAGACCGAGGACCGGCCCCACCGCCCCGGTGACAAGAACCGCGACCAGCTCCTGGCACACGCCATGAAGGACGCGCGCTACGAGCTGACCTCCAAGCTGGGCAAGAACATCGACAACTGGAGCTGGGGACGGCTGCACCAGATGTTCCTGACGAACCAGACCCTGGGCACCGACGGACCCGGCATGCTGCAGGGCCTGTTCAACCGCGGCCCCTGGAACGTCGGCGGCGGCGAGGCCGCGGTCGACGCCACCGGCTGGAACGCCGCCGCCGGCTACAAGGTCACCTGGGTCCCGTCGATGCGGATGGTCGTCAACCTCGCCGACTTCGACAAGTCCCGCTGGATCAACCTCACCGGCGCCTCCGGGCACGCCTACGACGCGCACTACTACGACCAGACCGACAAGTGGGCCAAGGGCGACCTGCTGCCCTGGGCGTACGGCGAGGACGCCGTCAAGAAGGCGGGCAAGGACACGCTGACGCTGTCGCCGTAGGGGCGGGTGGCGCGCGCCGCCACCTGGTGAGCGCTGAGCCGTCGGGCGGGCCGGAGGATTCCGGTCCGCCCGACGGCTTTCCGGCTCCTCCGGCCGCTCCTCCGGCCGCCCGTGTGCGGCCCGCCTCAGTCCTCCGGACGCTCGCCCGGCGCCGTGAACCGGTGCACCCCCGACGGGGTCACCGCGGCATGCACATGCCGGTCGTGCGGCTCGCCCGGCACCTCCGCCAGCACCTCCGCGTCGTACAGCAGCACCACCAGCGACGCCCGCGCACCGGCCCGCTCCAGCCGCGCCAGCACCCGGTCGTAGGAGCCGCCGCCGCGCCCCAGCCGCAGCCCGCTGCGGTCCACCGCGAGCCCCGGCAGCAGCACCACGTCCGCCTCCGTGACGGCCTCCGGGCCCAGCCGCTGCCCGTCCGGCTCCAGCAGCCCGCGGCCCGCCCGTACGAGCCCGTCCGCGCCCTCGTAGAGCGCCCAGTCCAGATCGTTGTCCGCCAGCAGGACGGGCAGCAGCACCCGCACCCCGGCCGCCCGCAGCAGGTCGAGCAGGGTGCGGGTGGAGGGTTCGCCGCCTATCGAGACATACGCGGCGACGGTCGGCGGCGCCCCGGGCCGCGGGGCGGCCGGCCACACCCATTCGTCCAGCTCCAGGGCACGCCGGGCCAGCGCCTCGCCCGTCGCCGCGACGACATCCCGTGGCAACGCTCTCCTCACCTCCAGGAGATCCCGCCGCAACCTGCCTTTTCTATCGTGATCCATGCTCACTGTGTGCCCTTGCTCCCGCTCTCGTGCTCTATTCACCAGTCCCTCATCATCGTTCCGATAGGGCCGGTTATGGTGGCGCGCATGACCCCATCGCACACACGGATCAGCAAGGCTGTCATCCCAGCAGCCGGCCTCGGCACCAGGTTTCTCCCCGCCACAAAGGCCACACCCAAGGAGATGCTCCCGGTAGTCGACAAGCCCGCCATCCAGTACGTGGTGGAGGAGGCGGCCGCCGCCGGGCTCTCCGACGTCCTGATGGTGACCGGCCGCAACAAGCGCCCGCTTGAGGACCACTTCGACCGTAATTACGAACTCGAAGAGGCGCTGCACCGCAAGGGCGACGAGTCCCGGCTCGCCAAGGTGCAGGAGTCCAGCGACCTGGCAACCATGCACTACGTGCGCCAGGGCGACCCCAGGGGCCTGGGCCACGCAGTGCTGTGTGCCGCACCGCACGTGGGCGACCAGCCCTTCGCGGTCCTCCTCGGCGACGACCTGATCGACCCCCGCGACCCGCTGCTGCAGCGCATGGTCGAGATACAGGAGCAGTACGGCGGCTCCGTCATCGCCCTGATGGAGGTCGACCCGGCGCAGATCCACCTCTACGGCTGCGCGGCCGCCGCCCCCACTGACGACGACGATGTCGTGGCCGTCTCCGACCTGGTCGAGAAGCCCGACCCGGCCGACGCCCCCAGCAACCTCGCCATCATCGGCCGCTACGTCCTCGACCCGGCCGTCTTCGAGGTGCTGCGCAAGACCGCCCCCGGCCGCGGCGGCGAGATCCAGCTCACCGACGCCCTCCAGGCGCTGGCCGCCGACCCCGCCCTCGGCGGCCCGGTGCACGGCGTGGTCTTCAAGGGCCGCCGCTATGACACCGGCGACCGCGGTGACTATCTGCGTGCCATTGTCCGACTGGCATGCGAACGTGAGGACCTGGGCCCGGACTTCCGGACCTGGCTGCGCAGTTACGTCACCGAGGAGATGTAAGACGTTGAACGGCACCACCGACCAGACCCGCCACCAGGACCGCGTCTGGTCGGTGGCCGAGCATCTCGACGACGTCCTGTCGAGGATCGCCCCACTGGACCCGATCGAGCTGCAACTCCTGGACGCCCAGGGCTGCGTCCTGGTCGAGGACATCACGGTCCCCGTCGCCCTGCCGCCCTTCGACAACAGCTCCATGGACGGCTACGCGGTCCGGGCCGCCGATGTCGCCGACGCCACGGAGAGCGCCCCGGTCGCCCTCACGGTCATCGGCGACGTCGCGGCGGGCAGCGGCGAACTGCCCGAGATCGGGCCCGGCCAGGCCGCCCGCATCATGACCGGCGCCCCGGTGCCGCCCGGCGCCGAGGCCGTCGTCCCCGTCGAGTGGACCGACGGCGGCACGGGCCAGGGACCGGCCGCCACGATGCGCGCCCACAGCGCCGCCCCCCAGGACGCCGGCGGCGAGGTCCGCGTCCACCGCCCGGCCGCCGCCGGCGCCCATGTCCGCGCCCGCGGCAGCGATGTCACCGAAGGCGAGTCGGCCCTGCGGGCGGGCACGGTCCTCGGGCCCTCCCAGATCGGCCTGCTCGCCGCCATCGGCCGCGGCACGGTCCGGGTCCGCCCCCGCCCCCGCGTCGTCGTGGTCTCGACCGGCAGCGAACTGGTCCAGCCCGACGAGCCGTTGAGCCCCGGTCAGATCTACGACTCCAACAGCTTCCAGCTCACCGCCGCCGCCCGCGCCGCCGGCGCCATCGCCTACCGCGTCGGCGCCGTCGCCGACGACGCCGAGACCCTCCGCTCCACCCTGGAGGACCAGCTCATCCGGGCCGACATCCTCGTCACCAGCGGCGGCGTCAGCGTCGGCGCGTATGACGTCGTCAAGGAGACCCTGACGGAGCTGTCTGCCGACGAAGGCACGGTCGAGTTCCGCAGGCTCGCCATGCAGCCCGGCAAGCCCCAGGGCTTCGGCCTCATCGGCCCCGACCGCATCCCCCTCCTCGCCCTGCCCGGCAACCCCGTCAGCTCGTACGTCTCCTTCGAGCTGTTCGTCCGCCCGGCCATCCGCGCCCTCATGGGCCTGGCCGAGGTCCACCGCCCCCTCACCCCCGCCCGGTGCACCGAGGCCGTGGCCTCCTCGCCCAAGGGGAAGCGCCAGTTCCTGCGCGGCTCCTACGACGCCGAGGCCGGCACGGTCACCCCCGTCGGCGGCGCCGGCTCCCACCTGATCAAAGCCATGGCACACGCCAACGCACTGATCATCGTCCCCGAGGACACCACCGAGGTCCCCGCGGGCACGGACGTGGACGTCGTCCTGCTCGGGTAGCCCGCTGCCGCCGGGGGTACGGTGTCGTCCCACAGGCGGCAGTTTGGTACCGGGAGAACGATGAGCAGCGGCCAGCAACACCTCACCCATCTCGACGCGGCGGGCGCGGCGCGGATGGTCGACGTCTCCGAGAAGGACGTCACCGCCCGCACCGCCAGAGCCCGCGGCCGAGTCCTGGTGTCGCCGCAGGTCATCGAGCTGCTGCGGGGCGAGGGCATGCCCAAGGGCGACGCCCTGGCCACCGCCCGGATCGCCGGCATCATGGGCGCCAAGCGCACCCCCGAGCTGATCCCGCTCTGCCACCCGCTGGCCGTCTCGGGCGTCAAGGTGGATCTCTCCCTCACCGACGACGCCGTCGAGATCACGGCCACGGTCAAGACCACCGACCGCACCGGCGTCGAGATGGAGGCGCTCACCGCCGTCTCCGTCGCCGCCCTCACCGTCGTCGACATGGTCAAGGCCGTCGACAAGGCCGCGGTCATCTCCGACATCCGCGTGGAGGAGAAGACCGGCGGCAAGTCCGGCGACTGGAGCCGGTCATGACACCCGCCCGCGCTCTGGTCGTCACCGCCTCCAACCGCGCCGCCGCGGGCGTCTACGCCGACAAGGGCGGCCCGCTGCTCGCCGAGGGCCTGACGGCCATGGGCTTCGAGGTCGACGGCCCCCAGGTGGTACCCGACGGTGAGCCGGTGGAAGCCGCCCTGCGCGGCGCCGTCTCCGCCGCCCGCTACGCCGTCATCCTCACCACCGGCGGTACGGGCCTCTCGCCCACCGACCGCACCCCCGAGGCCACCCGCCGGGTCGTGGACTACGAGGTCCCGGGCATCCCCGAGGCGATCCGCGCCGCCGGCCGGGCGAAGGTCCCCACCGCCGCGCTCTCCCGCGGCCTGGCGGGCGTCGCCGGGACGACCCTGATCGTCAACCTCCCCGGCTCGTCCGGCGGTGTCCGCGACGGCCTCGCCGTCCTCGCCGACCTCCTGCCGCACGCCGTCGACCAGATCCGCGGCGGCGACCACCCCAGACCTTCCGGGAGCCCGAGCTGAACGCGCCCTGGCCGGTGGTCCTGACGGACGGTGAGGTCACCCTCCGCCCGATAAGGGTGCGTGACCAACGGGCCTGGCGCGAGGTCAACCGCCGTAACCGCGACTGGCTGCGGCCCTGGGAAGCGACCATCCCGCCGCCCCCGCCGGGCCTCGCCCCGCCGCACCGCCCGACGTACCGTCAGATGGTCCGCCATCTCCGCGCCGAGGCACACGCCGGCCGGATGCTGCCGTTCGTCGTCGAATACCGCGGCCAGCTCGTCGGCCAGCTGACGGTCGCGGGTATCACCTGGGGCTCCATGTGCTCCGGCCATGTCGGCTACTGGGTCGACCAGAGTGTCGCCGGCCGCGGGGTCATCCCGACGGCCGTGGCGCTCGCCGTCGACCACTGCTTCCGGTCCGTGGGCCTGCACCGCATCGAGATCTGCATTCGCCCGGAGAACACCCCCAGCCGCCGGGTGGTCGAAAAGCTCGGCTTTCGCGAAGAAGGCATCCGCCCGCGCTACCTCCACATCGACGGTGCCTGGCGCGACCACGCCGTTTTCGCCCTCACCGCGGAAGAGGTGCCCGAAGGCCTGCTCAACCGCTACCGGCGAGGGAGACCCCGCACGCCCGGCGCACCCCACAAATAAAATAAATGTTCGAATGTATTCGCTGATTGACCGGATTGGCTGAGGTGCTGATCTCTACGATCACAAAAAAGTTCGAGATATCAGCCAGATCGTGCGACACACCGGCTCAATTGGCGGATGGCCCCCTGCAAACCCCTCTACCGTGTGAGTTGTGAGAAGCAGCGGCCTCATCTACGCAGTCATCGTCGGGGCCTGGGCCGCCTATTTGGTGCCGATGTGGCTCCGTAGGCAGGACGAGCTCAACGAGGCCCGTCCGACCGAGCGCTTCAGCACCGCCATCCGGCTGCTGTCCGGACGCGCGGCCATGCAGCGCCGCTACGACAAGCGGCACGGGGAGTACCCCGCCGACGATGCGGGCGACGAAGCGGACCCGGACGCACCGGCCGATGAGGCCGCCGCCCGGGCCTTCAGCGACCCCGCTCCCGCGGACCCGGCCGAGGCCGCCCACACCCGGGTGCAGGCCACCCCTCCGCGCCCGTCCGCCGCCGAGCGGACCAAGCGCGCCAAGGTCCTCGCCCGCCGCCGGCGCACCATCACCATCCTGTTCCTCACCTTCACCGTCGGCGCCATCGTCGCCGCGGTCGGCGGTATCCCCTTCCTCTGGGCCCCCGCCCTCCCCGCCCTCCTCCTGACCGCGTACATCCTTTACCTGCGCGCCCAGGAGCGGCGGCGCTTCACCTTCACCATGGACCGGCGCAAGGCGGAGGCGGCGGCCCAGCGACTGCGGGAGGGCAGGCGCCGCCCTCCGCAGGCGGCCGACCAGCCGCCCGCCGACGAGCACCCGGCCGACGCCCGCACTGACCCCCCGGCCGACGCCGCCCCGGAACCGCCCCGCCCCGCGACCCCCGCCCACACCGCGGGCCGCCGCGCGCTGGTCGAGGAGACCGACCATGCCGAGTGGGTCGACCAGCAGCGCGAACGCGAGCGCCCGCGCCCCGCCGGCGGCAGCTGGGAGCCGGTCCCGGTCCCCCTGCCCACCTACGTCACCGCCCCGGTCGCCCCGCGCGCCACCAGCCATGTCGACCTGGACGCCGACGACGCCTGGAGCTCCGCCCGCTCCAGCGCCGCCCCCGACCACCCCCAGCCCGACATGCCCTCGCAGGACCGCCCCACCCACGCCGGCCGCCGCACCCGCGGCCGCACCCCCCTCTTCGACCAGTACGAGAACGAGGACCGCCCGCGCGCGGCGAACGAGTGACGGCCCTCCGCTGACCAGCACCGGAAGCGATTTCCGAGCACCGCGACCGAGATGCTAGAGTTTCACTCGTCGCAAGGGCCTGTGGCGCAGCTGGTAGCGCACCTCGTTCGCAACGAGGGGGTCAGGGGTTCGAATCCCCTCAGGTCCACAGCACGTCAAAGCCCCCACCGGGGAGATCCGGTGGGGGCTTTTTCGCGCTGTACAGCAGCGAAGTACAGCAACCACGTGGGATCGGCCTGATGGCCGAGGTGTTTGCCGAGGTGTTTGCCGAGGTGTTTGCCGAGGTGTGTGCCGCGGTGTGTGCCGAGCTTCCGCAGAGCCTTCCGCGTCGACTCCGACGGCACGTGCGGTAGATCTCCATGGTCACCGCGATCTTGCTGTGCCGCAGGATCTGCGCCGCGATCCGGGGGTGCACGTCACCTTCCGCGGCGAAGGTGGCGGGCGAGATGTGGCGTGCCGGATGCACTGGCCGCGGCCAGCTGGGCAACCGGCGACGCCACGAACCTTTGCCGTGCACCTTCAACGCCCAGCTTCATGATGTGACCGTACCCGCAGGGCCTTCGCGACCCCGAGGAAGTCGTGCCAACCTCCTGCGAAGCATGGCTCGGTTGCGGAGATCCGGCAGCTGTTCAAGGAGGCGGAGGCAGTAGGTCACGCGGTCCTGCTGGAAGGACCTGATGACGTTGCTGAAGCTGCGCTTGGGCTGATACTCCGGCTCTCCTCCCTGGTTCGGGATATCCGTGAGTACGCGCTAGCGCATGCAGCCTCGCGCGACCGCCTTGACGAACACGGTGCCGAATGCCACGAGAACGGCATGGCTTTCATTGCCGAGCACAAGGCGTTCCTCGGCATCGCCCGGGCAGCGCTGGATGAGGTGATCGAGGTCGTTTGAGACCCTTGCGCTCGGCGGTATGGCGACGTCAGCAACACCCCGCGCGGTGGCGGGCCCGCTGCGTCAGCTGGTCGCGGAATGCAGGGTTTCCGCGCGGCTCTTGAGTGCGCGGTTGAACTGCTGACGCGGGAGCAGAGATCGTCACATTCGTGGCAACAATGCGCATGGTATTGAACCCTTCGCCTCGGTTGTCATGTTGATGGCCACATACTGCTGAACGGTTCCTCCGTCCCTAGCTCGCCCCCCCGGCCCGCAACTCCTTCGCGATGTCGTGCAGCGAGCCCTCGCCGGGGATGTGCCACTACAACGTTCCCTGGTCCGCTGACGGTTGCCCATGGCCTCGCCGCGCATCCTTCGGACCGGCGGGCCGGCCGCGTACGCCTCACCGTCCGCCTCCCAGACCAGCGGCCTGGCGGTGTCGTTGCGCCAGGGCGACTGCGGCCTCGGTCATCGAACAGCCGCTGCCGGAGTCAGGGCCGGCTCGCCTCGCTTGATCACGTGTGTGCGGCCTAGGGACAGAGCGAAGTCGTCCTCAGACCGATCTGGAGCGGATCCCTGGACTTGAAGTCCCGTTCCTCTATGGGGTTCTGCGTGTTCATGCTGACGGTGACCTGGTCGCCGAAGCTGTCAGGACAGTCCTCCAGCGAGATGAGCCGTATGAGGACGCGTCCCAGGGCGGTGGACACCGGCGATCTCCGCGGCGGACGCGGTCCCGTAGCAGGCGGTACAGGGGTGCGTCTCCTTGCCTGTGCCATCGACCGGACGACTTCGATGCCGGGGGCGGGGCGCCGTCCGATACCTTTGTCCATTCCCTCGATACTCTCGAGGCGTATGTTCAGAATCCCCTGGTGGGAGGCGCGTTCGCGGGTCCGGTGCGGCGTGCGGGAACGGTGGCCGAACCCATGCCTCGGAGCCCGTCCGGGCACGTATGTGTGCGGTGGCGGAGCCCGAGGTACTCCATCGGGCCCCTCCTCGAGCTGCGCTTCCAGAGTGCCTGGTTGTATGCACGAACCCCTGAGGGGAATGAAGTGCGGTGGCATCCTGAACAGTTGGGCGAGGACGAGAGGTCTGAGGGGGGCGCATGAGGGTGGAACTTCCGCCGGAGCCGGCACATTTCGTCGATCGTGACGAACAACGGGAGCGGGTGTATCGGGCGGCGCGCGAGTGGCGGGGCCGTTCCAGGCCGTTGGTCGTGACGCTCAGCGGGCCGGGCGGTATGGGGAAGACCGAGTTGGCCCATCTGATCGCCCGCGTGCAGCGCGACCGTTTCCCCGATGGCGTCCTGGTGGTCGATCTGGACGACTTCCGGCTGGGCGGTGTGCTCGACCCCGGTGACGTGCTGGCGCAGTTGCTGGAGTCCCTTGAGGTGGAGCCGCAACTCGTCGCGGCACAGTTCAAGGCACGGTGCCGGCAGTACTGGAACGTGACCTCCGAAGCGAAGCTGATCCTGGTCGTGGACAACGCGCGATACGCCTCGGAGGTCGTCCCCCTTCTTCCGGCGTCCGGGGAGAGCCTGGTGATTGTCACCAGTCATGGCTCGCTCCACGACCTGGAGGACGGCGCTGCCATCGGCCTGACGCTGCCGCCGCTGGAGGAGTGGGCGGCCACGGAGCTGCTGGGGCTGATCGTCCAGGACCCCCGGCTGGCCGCCGACCCCGAGGCGGTGCGGTCGCTGGTGCGGTTGTGTGACGGCTTGCCGGCGGCCCTGCATGTCGCCGGACGGTGGGTGCGCGGGCACCGGCTGCGCCCGCTCTCCCGTCTGATCCCGCAACTGCGGGGTGAGCTGGAGGAGAAGGGCGTGCCCGGCGTGGAGCGGATCTGGGACACCGTGTACGACGGCCTGTCCTGCGCGGCGCGTCTGCTCTACCGTCTGCTGCCACACCATCCCGGAGCGGCCTTCACCGTGGACTCCGCCACCGCACTGCTGGGGTTGGACGAGGTGGCCTGCGAGGAAGCACTTGAGGAACTGGACGGTGTGGGATTACTCGACCTGCGCTCCCTGACCGGGGCGGGAGGCGGGCGGATGCGACTGCCGGGGCCGTTGCACGGGCACGCGCTGCGCCGGTCACGCCGGGACGCGCAGGAAGGAGAGGTGGGCCAGGCCCAGACTCGGGTACTGCGCTGGATGGTCCGGCAGGCCCAGCGGGCGGACCGGTTCGCCGCCGGCCGACGGCTGATCGTCTCGGCGGAGTACGGTGCTGTGCCCGGCGCACCGGACGTACCGCTGGAGGACCCCGAAGAGGCGGCGGACGACGCGGCCAGGACCGAGCGGGCCGAACGTGCCTCCCGCTGGCTGTACGAGGAACGCCACAGTCTGCTCGCCGCCGTGCGACTGGCTCACGAGCGTGGGCTGGACGCCGAGACGGTGGCTCTGTCCGAGCCGGTTTGGACGTACGCGCTCGACCATCCGCACCAGTCCGACGTGATCGGGGTCTTCCGGCTCGCCGTGGCCTCCGCCGTCCGGCACGGTGGGAACGCGGCATGGCTCGTACGGACACGATGCCAGCTCGCGCGCCCTTTGTGGGAGGCGGGCCTGCTGAGTGAGGCAGAGCGTGAACTTGACAGTGCCGAAGCCGTCCTCGGGCTACTGGGGGACAGCGCACGGGACCGCAAGCTCGGCGCCTCGTTGATGGAGTTCCGGGGGATGCTCAACGGAGTACGCGGCGAGTGGGACGCCGCCGCGGCCGATTTCGTCCGTTCGCGCGACATGCACCTGGCGATCCCGAACCCTTATGGAGCCATGCTCCAGACCTACCGGATGGGGGAGGCCAGGGCGGCATTGGGCGAGCTGGAGGCGGCGCACCTCCTGCTGTCCGAGGCGCATGCCAGGGCTGTGGAGCTGCGCCGCGCGAGGATGACGCGGCGCACCGGCTTCGCGCTTGCCGGAGTTCTGCGCAGGCTCGGCCGCACGGAGGAGGCACGGCCGCTGTACGAGCAGTCGTTGCAGGGTGCCTGCGGTCGGGGTTCCGGCTTCGACCGGGCGCGCGTCCACGACGCGATGGCCACACTGGCCGAGGCTGAGGGACGGAGCGCCGAAGCCGCTGAACACCGTGCGGCAGCCCGTGTCATCCGGCGACGTAACGGACTGGACGACGAGGAGGGCGGGACACCCTGATCAGGGACTGTTGGTCCAAGCGGTGGGCGGACGGGTTTCGGGCAGGGGGCCCGACGGTGGTCGTGAGCATGCGGGAATCCTTCCGGTGATCAGGGCGCATTCGGCCGGGACGCGGATGATGCCGTGCCATCGACCGGTGGTCCGGGTCCGATCAGGCCGTTGCCCGTACGGACGTGGCGGGCGGCGGAGTTCAGACCAGCTGGGTGGTCTCGTCGTCCGTGGCAGGGCGAAGCAGGACGTGGAAGACACGCTGGCCGATGCGGCAGGACAGACGTACAGGAGAGGAAGGACGTGTGCCCTCTGAGAGCAGCCAGGCGTGGACGGCCGACGCGGCGGCGGCCGGGTCGGCATGCGCGATGCGGCCGCCGCCCTCGTCCTTCGGTTCCGTCTCGATGACGTACGCGTGGGCGTGGCCGCGGGCTCTGAGCAAGCACAGACCCGAGGGCAGTATCGCCGCGGCCGAGCGGCAGCCCGGATATGCGGACAGGGCGTGCTGAGCCCAGCCGTCCGAGCTCCAGGCCAGATCTGCCCGGGTGGCCGACGTGGGGAGGGGACGGCGGTACAACAGGCCGGCGGAGCGGGTCAGGTTCTCACCGGCGGCGCCGTACTCCACGGCGAGATGGTGTCCCGGCGGTTCGCTGCCTACGGGGCGCCGTGCGATGTGTACACCGTCCGTGGTGATCTCGGCGTGGACGTCGAACGCCGCGGGTGAGCGGCCGGCCTGCCGGGGGGAGGGCAGAAGCCTGAGCGGGCTGCCGGAATCTGGCGGGGTGAGGCGCAAGAGGGCGTACAGCTCGCTCCGCAGCCGGTTCAGGGCGTCGCCCTGATACGCGAACGCCGCCTGGGCTGCCTCCCGCCCGGCCCCCGGCCGGTACGCCCGCAAGGCGTCCTCCACAGCCTCGGCGGGCCCCAGCTGCGGAATCCGGCGCAGGAGCGTGTGCATCGGACTGTCCGTGATCAGCTCGGCGCCGCTGTGGCAGGCGCTCACCAAGGGCCGGTCCGCGATGGCGCAGTAATACAGAGCGGCAGACCCGTGGTCGGTGATCAGAGCGTCCGCGGCGATCAGGACAGCGGCCCACTCCTCATGCGGACCCGCGAGGATCATGCCCGCGTCGAGGGCCGGCGCCAGCCGCTCGGTCAGCTCGAACGTGCCGAGCAGGCTGCGCTCGTTGGGATGTACCACCAGAGCCAGCTGGTACTCGTCATAAGGGAGATGAGCCGCGAGCCGGGCGGGCAGATCGGGGCGCTGACGGAGGAGGGACTCGGGGCCCCACGTCGAGACGAGTGCAAGGAGCGTGCGGGTGCCGGTCTGCAGCGCTGCTCGGTAGCGCTCACGGAGCGGGCGGGAAGCGAGGGCGCGTTCCAGAGTGGGGTCGCCGATCACCTTCGCCCGGCGGGCGGCCCGTGTGTCACTGGCGGCGAGGCGGGCCACCTGGTCCGGGTGGGAGACCACGTGCAGGGCTATCGGAGCGTCGCCGTCACGGAGGAGCATCGCCGGGTCGAGTCCGGACGGCGAGTCGGATCCCTCCCCGGGGATCGACTTGTTGTACCCGGCGCCGTGCGGCAGCAGCACATGCCTGCCGCGGAGCAGCGGAAGGTCGCCCTTCGGGCTCGACGCGAGCACCAGGTCGTACGTGCGGGCGCGTGCCTCGTCCCAAGGCACTGTCCGGCCGCCGACGGCCTCGATGGCGGAGAGGGCGTCGACTCCGAAGTCGGAGCCGGGTACCAGAGTGAACAGGCGAGTGATCCGGTCATCGCCGGAGAAGACCGGGACGACATCGAGCAGGCGGTACAGAGCCACCGCCGACCGAGCAGCAAGAAGCACCGTCGCCCGTCGCCCGTCGCCCGTCGCCCGTCGCCCGTCGCCCGTCGCCCGTCGCCCGTCGCCCGTCGCCCGTCGCCCGTCGCCCGTCGCCCGTCGCCCAACTGTCCATTGTAATCGGCGACTTCGGGAAACGATCAGTGTTTCCGCTGGTCGGGGCAGGTTCCTCGGCGTCGTCCGGCGACATGACCTGATGGTACCGGTCGTGGTACCGGCACCTGAGCGTGATGCACGAGGCGTATGTGGCAGAAGCTATATCGGGTGCCGTGGGGGAGCGGGAGGATGGCGGCATGAGTGAATGGGGCATCGCGCTGATTGCCGCGGGATCGGCGATCGCCGGCAGCATCGTCACGGGTTGGTACACCCGTGGCGCCGGCATCCGGCAGGCCGCAGCGGCACGTCATGCAGGTGATCGACAGGCCGATGCGCTGCTCGCATCAGTCCGGATGACCCTCCGGGGCGAGGCTGAGCAGCGGGCACTCGCGCTCCGGCGACAGGTTTACGCGGAGTTCCTCGGAGCCGCGGAGGCCAGGATCCTGGCCGAGCGCACGGGACGGGGACAGGCCGACGACGAGGTCCTGCTGCAACGGGCCCTCGGCGGAGTCGTCCTGGAGGGACCAGCCGAGGTCGCCGCCTCGGCCGGCCGTCTCGTCGATTGCCTGCGGCGCCATGAGACGCCGGATGATCTGCACCGGGCGAAGCTGGCCTTCGTGGAGGAGGCCCAGAGGGCTGCGAACGGTGCCACGACGGCCGGTTGAGGGCCGGCCTGGCCCGTACCCTTCCCGTCCCGATCGTGCGCCCGGCGACAATCGGAACAGGTCGGCTCCCGGGCCGCTCCCGGAGTGTCGTGTGCGGGTTTCGCTACCTGTGCGGGGGCTTTGGCCAGGGTGTTCCGTTCGCGGCGGCGTCGAGGAGGTCGCCGAGGCGGAGCCAGGCTGTGGGCCCCGAGTAGCCGGCGGGGCTTGCCGCGAAGCGTTGCCATGCCTCGCTGTGGCCGCCAAGGGCGGTGCGTACGACGGAGGTGACTGCTGGATGCGCTGCCTGGCCGTGGGGCCCTCTGGCCTTGAGGGCCGTCCAGGCGGGCAGGGCGCGGATCAGCTCGGGGCCGGTGGCAGGCAGGCTCAGCACGGTGTCCGCCCACGCCTCCCGGAGGTTCGGGCCACCGCCGAGGCGCTGGCGCAGGCTCCGGGTCAGGTCCAGCACCGCACGCTGCGGGTCGGAGTGGCGTTCCAGCACGTCGGTGAAGGACACGCCACGGTGGTACACACGGGAGGCGAAGGACAGCAGGGCCTTCTCCACGAGGGCGTCGTCGCCCGGGTGTCGTCGCAGAGAGTCGTTGAGGGTGGCGTCGCGCGCGCCCGCGAGGTCGCGCACGGTGACCTGGTCCGGCGCGCCGAGGGACGCAGTCCGCACCGGGCCGGGATCGGGGAGCGGCTCGGCGATCATCCGCTCGATGGCGTCGAGGAGCTCACGCGCCTGCTGGACATCCGAGTCCAGCCCGTACCTGTCGTACTCCCGGCGCCCCGCCAGTCCCCGCTTCGCATCCCGGCAGATCAGGCGCGCCTTCTCCTTTACGTCTGCGGTCACCACCGGCAGGTGCTGCAGCAGATCGCGCACCCAGCGCAGATCCTCCGCTGAGCGGATCGGCGCTTCTGGGTCGGGCTCCCACAGCTCCAGAGCCACGGCTGAGCGTTCGGCGAACTGCCGGGCCAGGGATGACAGCTGCTCTTCTGCGGCTCTCCAAGGGTGCGGACGCCCGTACTGCTGCGCCTGGTCGGGGTTGAGGAGGTAGCGCCACCTACCGTCTGCTGCCCGGGCGATGCGGGATATGGCCGTCCGGCAGCCGTAGCGCAGGCCGTACGTGTCATCCGACTCAGTTGTGCATCCGTCGGAGTGTCGAGGAGGTCGACCGTCATGCCGGCTTCGGCGATGCGGACGCCGCCCCAGTCGAAGTCGCCGTGGTAGGCGATCGGGCAGCCACAGTCGGTGAGTTGGGTGAGCAGGGCACGTGAGGCGAGGGATAGGTTGCCCTCGACGCAGACGAGCGGTGGGCAGCAGCCACGGTCCAGCCCGTCAGCGGCGGCGGCGAGTACGGCGGGGTTCTCGCAGACCCGGATCGTGCGTCCCGCCACTCCGAGGTCGGATGGTTCCCTAGTGAGCTGACGTAGTGTCAGCAGGCAGGGTTCGCCCCCTTCATGCGCGGCGGCGCGGCGACGTCCTCGGGCCGCAGATGAACGATGAACCGCTCCCTGGCTTCTGCGAAAACGTCCAGGACTCGGCTGTACAGGGCCGCGTTCGGCGCTTGCAGGTAAGCGAAGGGCTGAGGCGGGGAAGCGCTGGACTTGCCGCCGGAATTCGGACTGGACTGCACAGACACGCACCCCAGGCTCGCAGACCGGTCTGACAACGCGGGCGCGAACGGGAAACCGGCCGCGGGGAACGATGGGCGAGCCCGATTTCCTACCGGTGGTAGTATAGGGCTCATGGCTGGTAGCAAGAAGTACTCGATCAGTCTCCCCGAAGACCTCGCGGAGGCCGTACGTGCTCATGTCGGCCCCGGCGGTTTCTCCGCTTATGTGGCCGAAGCCCTGGAGCACAGGGTGGCAATGGACAAGCTCCGCGAGATCGTCGCAGACTTCGAGACCGACAACGACCCGCTCTCCCGGGACGAGGTCGAAGCGGCTCGGGCCCTGCTGCGGCATGACCACCGCGGCGTGGGCGGAGCCGCGGCCTGATGCCCGGCACACTGCTTCTGGACAGTGAGGGCCTGTCGAAGCTCTACCTCAAAGACCGCGGCGTGGTGTCCCTCGTACAGGCGGCCCTGGAGGAAGGCATACGGGTGGCCACGACCGCGATGACCACCCTGGAGGCTGATTACGAGTGCGTGCATCCGGCCCGCATTCGGTGGGTGCTGTCCCGTATCGACGTCCATGACGTCACGAAGAGCGTGGCGGACCAGGCCGCCGCGCTGCTGCGCGGCCACCACCTCCACGGCCATAAGTACGCGATCGACGCCGCCCTCGCCGCCGTCGCACGGGCCGCGCCGGCCCCCGTCACCGTCCTCACTTCCGATCCCGACGACATCACCTTGCTGTGCGGGCCTGTCGTCGTGGTCACCAAGGTCTGAGCACAAGGCGCCGACGGCATCACATACTGCTCCGGCCATGGTTGTGGCTGGTCGTCCTGGCTGGATTCTTGATGGCCTCGCGCTTGGTGCGGGCCTCGGGTCCGGGAGGTTCCCCTCAAGTGTGCCCGGATGCGCGGTCACAACTGCATCGTGGTGCTGGAACTCTCCGCCCGCCGCGAGGATCTCACCGATGTGGGCTTCGTCCGGGGCTACCGGCAACTGGATGCGTTCAAGAAGTGGATGGAGGCGACCCTTGATCACCGTCACTTGACGAGGCAAAGGGGGCCTCCCCGTCGGCAGAAAATCTGGCCGTTTGGATCTTCGACCTCTGGGACGGCCGGCTTCCCGAACTCACCGCGGTAAAGGGCAGCTGACCCCGGACGATCCGTTGGATGCGGGTCGGCGAACGGTGGCGGTGTGAGGCGGCGGGGTCGGCCTTGTAGAGGGGTGCGGGCTTGGCCTGAGGGGGGCTCCCGGTGGCTGGCGGTAACCTCGGCGTATGGAATCTCCCGGTGGCGTCCACCAACTCGGTTCTCTGGTGGAGGAGGTACAGCGACTGGAGGAACTCGGGCGGCTGTCACAGGGGGAGCGGGAGGAGGATTCGGAATTAATTGTCCGCGAGCTGCAGGAGCGCTATGCGCGGTGGTACGCGGCGGCTCTCAGTGCATTGCCGAGTGAATTGCATGCGCGGTTTCAGGGGAAGTATGAAGGGAAAAATCTGCTCAATCCGAAGATCAAGCATTTCTTGAACAATCCTCGCGAGAAGTGGGTGCTGTATACGAAGGTGCCCAGGTTCTTCAAGAGCCACGGCCCATGGCAGTATCCCCTGGACAGCAGCTTTCTCGATCCGCTTCGGGAGCAGAAACAACTGCTGTTGCTGGCGCTCGGGCGGGGGGCTGCAGAGGCTGGGGTGCTGGGTACGCTGGAGCGTCTCTCCGGCATATCGGAGCGACTGGCGCAGGGGCTGGCGATCGCCCAGCGCGAGAGCCGGGGGCGACCTGGATTTCAACTCGACGACGAGTACGATCTACAGCGATTTCTTCATGCATTGCTCGTACTGCACTTTGCGGATGTCCGTCCGGAGGAATCCACTCCCAGCCGGGCCGGCGGTTCTTACCGCATCGACTTTCTCCTCAAGAGGGAGAGAGTGGCGGTGGAAGCAAAAATGACATCGTCATCGCTGGGTGTCAAGAAGATTCGGGATCAGCTCGTGGGTGACATTTTCGGGTATCGACGCCACCCGGAAGCCATCGGCTTGTTCGCCGTCATTTACGATCCCGCCCGACGCATTGATAATCCGCGCGGATTCGAGGAAGGGATGAGTAGTGACGATCCGGATTTTCCGGTGCGGGTAGTGGTCGCGGGCGGATAGGTCATGACCGCGCAGCACAGCCCGTCACGATCACTACCGGCCTCGTAGTGCGTAGGTCTCGGGTTCGAATCGCCGAAGGCGAGCACCCGGCGACCCGTGTCCCCAAGGGGCCACCGGGATGTCCGCCACTCTTGCTTTGGGAATCCTGTGCGACGGCCTGGCCTTTACGAACCACACCGCGATCGCCGCTCCAGTCGCGGGATCAGCCGTCCGATGCCGCACCCCTCGACGGGGCGGCAGTTGCGCCACGAGGGCCGAAGGTCTCTCCGGGTGCTTCGACGGGATCGCGTCGACGTGGCGCAAGGGACCCGGCTCGTTCAGGACCTGGCATCTTCCTCACTGCGGCCCTGTTTACGGGGCCCGGGCGAGCGCTGTAGCGGTGCGGCGCGTGTGCGGTACATCCGGGCCGACCGGCAGGCAGGCATGGGCCACCATGCACCATCCGTCGGCGGGCGAGTGGCCGGCCCGGCAGGCCTCAGCGACGTGCGGCTGAGGGGGACTCAAGGGGGGTGGGGCGGGGGCCTGTTGGCCGGTGGGCGACCCGGTGCGCTCCAGGCGGGCGGGCTAGTGGTGGTGGTGCCGGTGGCGGTGCTGGTGGTGGTGCGAGTGGTGCCGGTGGTGCTGTGGGTGCCGGTGGAGGTGGCGGTGGTGGCGGTGGCGTGGTGCGGCCGTGTGGGGTGTGAGGCGGATGCCGTGTTGGGACAGGTAGGCGAGGGGGTTGATGTCCGTGCCGTAGTGGCGGCTGGTGCGTACCTCGAAGTGGAGGTGGGGGCCGGTGGCGCGGCCGGTGGCGCCGCTGTAGCCGAGGCGGGTGCGGGCGCGGACCTTCTGGCCGGGGCGGACCGTGATGCGGGAGAGGTGGCCGAAGAGGGTGTAGCGGCCGTCGTTCATCCGGATCGTCACGGCCTTCCCGTAGGCGCCCGACCGTTTGGCGAGGACGACGGTGCCGGAGCCCACGGACCTGACCTTGGTCCCGGCGCGGACGGCGAGGTCGATGCCCGTGTGGTGGCCGGCCTGCCAGGTGCCGCGGACGCCGTAGGGCGAGCTGATGCGGTGGCGGGCCTTCGTGGGGTGGCTCCATTTGCCGGCCGGCGCGGCGAGGGCCACCTGGGACGCGGCCAGGGTGAGGACGCACCCCATGGCCGTCGGGGCTATGGCGAGCAGCAGCATTCTGCGCAGCGGGGGGCTTTTGCGGAACGTGGTCATAGTTGCGAGCCCACGCCTTGTGGCGGGTGGTCGCATCCCGGGGCGGGGCACCGGGCCGCCGAACGGGTGGCGGATTGCCCGCCGGGCGGGTCCAGGCGGTCCGGGCGGCCGGTGGGGTGACAGGGCGGCCGGTGGGGTGACGAGCTCGGGCGGCGCCGGTCGCCCGGCTCCCGCGGCGCCGGTGCCGGCTCATGACGTCAGATGCTCGACCGCCTTGAGGACCGCGCCGGCGCCGTCCTCGGCGGCGAGACGGTGGGCGGCGGCGGTGGCGCGGTCGCGGCGGGCCGGGGCGGCGGTGGCCTGGGTGACGGCGTGGGCCAGGCGGGCGACGGCGTGGTCCGCCGACAGCTCCTGGAAGGGGATCGGGGCGGTGGCGACGCCCAGGGAGGCCAGGCGGGCGGCCCAGAACGGCTGGTCGGCGGTGACCGGGACCGGGATGGTGGGAACTCCGGCGCATACCCCCGCGGCGGCGGTGCCGGCGCCGCAGTGATGCACCACCGCGGACATCCGGGGGAAGAGGAGGGCATGCGGGACCTCGCCGATGGTGAGGATGTCGTCGTCCGTGGAGGTGTGGCGGGTGGTCAGACCGGCCCAGCCGGACTGGAGGATGCCGCGGACCCTGGCGCGGCGAAGCGCGGCCGCCGCGAGAGTGCTCAGGCGCTCGCCCTCGCCGCCCGCCATACTGCCGAAGCCGATGAAGACCGGGGGCGGGCCCGCGGCCAGGAAGTCCTCGACGGCGGGCGGGAGTTGGGCGTCCGGCGTATGCCAGGGCCACCAGTTCCCCACCACGTCCAGGCCGGTGCGCCAGTCCGTGGGGCGGGGCACCAGGACCTCGCTGAAGCCGTACAGGACCGGCCGGCCGGCGGCTTCGGCACGGCGGCGGACCGTACGGGGCGAGGCGGGCGGCAGTCCGAGGCGGGCGCGCAGCTCGCGGGCCGCGCCGGCGTAGAGGCGGTCGATGATGCGGAGGGAGAGCCGGCCGGCGGTGCGGTTGCCCCAGCGGCCCAGCGAGCGGCCGCCGCTGACGACCGGGGCGAAGTCGCCGGTGGGGGCGCCGGGCACGAGGGGCAGGTCCAGCGACGGGATGCCCTGCGCCTCGGCGAGGTGGTGGCCGAGCGGTGCGGTGGTGGCGGAGAGCAGGAGGAGGCCGGTGTCCTCGCGGGCGGCGTCGGCGAGGCCGCCGCCCAGTTCCTTGATGAAGGAGGTGGCCTGGCGCATGAGGTCGCGTCTGCCGCCGGGGCGGGTGGGCCGGGCCTGCTCGGCGGCGTCCGAGGCGTCCGAGGCGTCCGCGGTGTCCGCGGCGTCCGCAGTGTCGGTGTGAGGGGCGCGGGGGTCGGCCGGCAGCCGGCGGAACTCCAGGCCGGCGGCGCGTACGAGTGGGGCGTAGCTGTCGTGGGTGGCGAGGGCGACCTCATGGCCGGCTGCGCGGAGCCGGGCGCCCACGCCGGTGTACGGGGCGATGTCGCCGTAGGATCCGGCGGCCGTGATCAGGATCTTTGTCATGGGGCGGTCAGCCTTCTCCGGTCGGGTGGGGTGGGGTGGGGTTGGGTTGGGTTGGGGTTGGGGCATGCGCGGGACCCGTGGTCGCGGGCGGCGCTCAGCTCCGTATCGCGCTCAGCCTCGTGCTGGGCCGGTGCTCGGCCTCGTGCGCCTCTCAGCCCTCGCGACCGCCAGCCGCCCGGCACTTGCCCCCCCCGGGCGGGCACCTGCCGACACCCCCGTGTCCGGCAGATGCCCGCCCGTCAGCCCCCGTACCGGCCGCGGTCCGCCCCTCAGCCCCCGTACCGGCAGCCGCCTGCCGGCAGCCGCCCGCCCGTCAGCCCCCGTACCGGCGCCCGCCTGCCGGCAGCCGCCCGCCCCTCAGCCCCCGCTGCCCGGTGACTGGCGGACCGCGTTGGCGTGTACGGCCGTGCGCAGGTACGGGGCGAGGCCGGGGCGTTGTTCGGTCGGTGGCACGACCAGGGCGAAGGCGCGGGGGTCGGTGGCGAAGTCGTCGGCGATCCGGCCGTGCATGTCGGTGGGGCACGGGGTGAACCAGCGGGCGATGTGCTGCCGGTGCTCCTCCGCGAGGTCCATGGCGGGTGTGCCGTCCGCCGGTTCCCCGGCGTCGAAGGCGGCGAGGAGCCGCAGGCGCCAGTCGGCGGCCTCGGCCATGATCTTCGCCCAGCCGTCCTTGGAGTGTGCGGCGGCCCGGGCCATCGAGCGCTGGTGGCCCTCGTGGTGCTGCCACTTCAGATGGGCCTGGGTGGCGTAGGTGAGGTCGAAGGTCACCTCGCCGAAGACCTCGAACCGTTCCTCGGGGGTCAGTTCCACGCCGGTCTGCTGGACCTCCATGGCGTGTTCGGCTACCTCGACCAGCCGTTGCAGCTTGGTGATCTGGTCGTTGAGGAGGCGGTGCCGGGCGCGCAGCTGGTCCAGGGCGCTGGCCTGCGGATCTCCGAGGATGGTGGCGATCTCGTCGAGGGGGAAGCCGAGTTCCCGGTAGAAGAGGATCTGCTGCAGCCGGGCGAGGTCGGCATCGCTGTAGAGGCGGTAGCCGGCGGGGCTGCGGTCACTGGGGGAGAGCAGGCCGGCCTTGTCGTAGTGGTGCAGGGTCCGCACCGTGATCCCCGCGAAGCCGGAGACCTGCCCGACCGAGTAACTCATCGCAGCGCCTTTCGTCCCGTCACGTCCGGTCGGCCCGCCGTGTTCCGGTGGTGAGGTCACCGGTGGCCGGGGCCGTGCCGCGGCTTCAGAGTGGGGCCCGACGTGGCGTGAGGGTCAAGCGGGGCGGGGACGGGGCGGGTGCCGGGGGCGACCCGCCCCGTCCGGGCCGTACGAGAAGGGGCGGGCGCCGGGGCCCGTCCGGACGGCTCAGCCGTCCGGATACCGGTCCTGCAGCACCGAGTTCACCAGCGCCTGGACGTCCTCCCGGGCCAGTCCCTCGGCGCGGGCCCGGTCCATCCAGGAGCGGAGTTCCTCGCGGAGCAGGGCGTCCGCGGCGGACTCGGGGCGGGCGAGCGTACGGCTGACGAAGGTGCCGAGGCCGGGGCGGGGTTCGACCAGGCCCTCGCGTTCCAGCTCGCGGTAGGCCTTGAGGGTCGTATTGGGGTTGACCTTGGTCGTGGCGGCCACCTGTGCGGCGGTCGGCAGCCGGTCGCCCTCCACCAGGACACCCAACCGCAGTGCCTGCTGGACCTGTTGGACGATCTGGAGGTAGGTGGCGACACCGCTGCGACGGTCGATCCGGAACTCGACGATGCTCACCACCTCTCTGCTTCTTCCGCCCGTGCCGTTCTGCGGGGTGCCGGGGACGGGCTGGCCGACCGCTTGATGATCGGGCCGGCCGTGCCGGGTGTCAAAGCGCCGCCCGGGGGGTTCCGCGTACGGGCGGAACCCGTGGACCGGCGCTCGCACCGTGCGTCGTACGCCGCGCCGTTCAGAGGGGCCGCCGGTGCGCCCGCCACACGACGAACGTGAGCACCACGGCGGCCAGCGCCAGCAGAATCCCCGCGCCCAGCCACTGCATCCCCGCCATCTGCCCGTAGTCGAAGTACTGGGTCACCCGGTTGACGATCCCCAGCTTGGCCCGGCAGGCCTCGGTGTCGCCGTGGACGCAGGTGCCGAAGCCGTAGAGCTTGCCGTCCGCGGTGGACACCCAGTCGTCCATCCGCACGGCGCCGGGCGGCAGGTCGGGGCCGTCGCCGTCGTAGGGGTAGCTGACGCTGCGGAGGGTGCCCAGCCGGCCGATCAGCAGCTCGGACCAGACCAGCGAGGTGACCGCGGCGAGGACGGCGGTGGCCGCCATGGCCCGCACCACCCGCTTGAGCAGCATGCCGAGGGCGATACCGCAGGCGGTCAGGAACAGGGTCCAGGCGACCGGGACGGGGCCGGTGCTGTCGAAGGCCCCGCCCGTCAGCCAGTCGCCGCCCAGGGCCAGGTGGTGCGCCGGCGTCCACAGCCAGGTGAAGGCGGCCGACAGCAGGGCGGAGCACAGCACCGCGACGGTCAGCGGCAGGGTGAGGGTGGCGAAAACCCAGCGGCCGCGGCTCACCGACTGGGTGCTGACCAGCTTGATGGTGCCGTGCTCCTGCTCGCCGGCGATGAGCGGTGCGCCCAGGAAGACGCCGAGGAGGACGGGCAGGTACTCCAGCAGCTGGCTGCCGCTGTCGAACAGCTGGCCGTAGGAGTTCTGGAAGTCGTCGGCCAGCTGCCCGTCGGCGTCGGGGGTAGTACCCCGGCTGTGGAGGAAGTCCATCAGGTCGAAGCGCTGGTAGGCGAAGGTCGCGCATCCCACGACGGTGACCACCAGGGCGAGGCGCAGGAGGGTGCGGTGCCGGCGCCAGACCAGCCAGGGCAGGCCGTGCAGCAGTTCACGGCGGGGGGCGGGGGCGCTGCCGGGGGCCTCGCCGGGGTCCGCCGCGTTGGCCGCCTCGGCGCCGGCGGTGCTCGTCCTGGTCACGCGGCGGCCTCGCGCGGTCCGTCGATCCGCGCCTCGTCCGCGATCAGGGTGGGGGCGTCGGGCGAGCGCAGATAGGCCAGCAGGACCTCCTCCATGCTCGGCGACAGCACCTCCCAGCTGTCGGAGAGCGGGCCGCCGGCCCGGATCAGGGCGCTGAACTGCCGCCCGGTGACCCGGGATTCGACCACGGTGTGCTGCCGCCGCAGCTCCTCGGGTACCCCGTCGTCCCCCTCGGCGACGCCCGTCACCAGCAGGTGCGCGGGTACCAGGTCCTCGGTCTGGCCGGCCATCCGCAGCCGGCCCTCGGCGAGGACGAGCAGGTAGTCACACATGACCTCCATCTCGGAGAGCATGTGGGACGACATCAGGACGGTCGTGCCGTGTTCGGCGGCCTCGGCCATCAGCAGCCCGGACAGCTCGTGCCGGGCGAGCGGGTCGAGGTCGGACATCGGCTCGTCGAGCAGCAGCAGCTCGGGCCGCTTGCCGAAGGCGAGGGCGAAGGCGACGCGGGTGCGCTGGCCGCCCGAGAGGGTGCCGATGCGGGCGCTCAGCGGCACCTTCCCGGACCGGACGATCCGCTCGGCCAGCGCCTGGTCCCAGCGCGGGTTGAGCTCACGGCCCAGCCGCAGTGCCTCGGCCACCGTGAAGCGGGGGTAGAGCGGCTTGTCCTGGGCGAGGAAGGCGACCCGGGCCAGGACGGCCGGGTCGGAGACCGGGACGCCGAACAGCTTCAGCGTTCCGGTGGTCGGCTGTACCAGCCGGGTCGCGGTGCCCAGGAACGTGCTCTTGCCGGCGCCGTTGGGGCCGACGAGGGCGCAGATGTGGCCCGCGGGGAGCCGGAAGGAGCAGTCCCGCAGCGCCCAGCCGCGACGGTACTGCTTCCCCAGTCCTTCGGCCTCGATGGCCCATGGGCTCGGGTCGCTCACCCTGATCCCCCCTTTAGCTAGTTGATTAGTGGAATGAGTATGGGGAGCGGCCCGGATGCCTGTCAACAAATTCGGGCTGGGGCGGGGCCGGGGCGGTGGGGCCGGAAGTCCGGCCGCGAGGGGGCGCAGCGGTGCCCCGGCCACCTCAGCCCTCCGCCACCAGCGACTTCGCCATGCACCGGCTGTCGTCGTACGTCCGGTACAGACCGAACTTCTCGACCAGTGCATAGCCGCACGAGGCATACAGCTCCAGCGCCTCGGGCTGCTTGATCCCGGTCTCCAGCACCATGCGGGAGCGCCCCGCGGCCCGTGCGTCCGCCTCCAGGGCGGCCAGGATCCGCCGGGCCAGCCCCCGTCCGCGCGCCTCCGGGACCACGAACATCCGCTTGATCTCGGCGTCGCCGACCGCGTACCCCTCCGCCGCGTCCTCCTGCCGCCGCCATCCGCCGGTGGCCAGCGGGCGGGCCCCGTCGTACGCGATCAGGTACGTACCGTGAGGAGGGGTGAACATCTCCGGGTCCAGCGGGGTCATGTCGCCGTCGCCGTAGCGCCGGGCGTACTCCTGCTGGACCAGCTCGTCGAGCGTGACCGCGTCGGGGTGGTCATAGGGGACGGGGCGTATCTCCATTCCAGAAATCGTACGGGCGGGCGGGCGCCCGGCGCGACGAGGCGCGGGGGATGGGTATCGTGCCCGGATGCTCACCGTGACCTCTGTGAATGTGAACGGGCTGCGCGCCGCGGCCAAGAAGGGCTTCGTCCCGTGGCTGGCGGGGACCGCGGCGGATGTGCTGTGCCTGCAGGAGGTGCGGGCCGAGACCGCCCTGCTCCCGGACGAGGTGCGCGAGCCCGCGGGCTGGCACACCGTGCATGCGCCGGCGGCCGCCAAGGGCCGGGCCGGGGTCTCGCTCTACACCCGGCGGGAGCCGGACCGCGTCCAGGTGGGCTTCGGCTCGGCGGAATTCGACACCAGCGGCCGCTATGTCGAGGCGGACCTGCCCGGTGTGACCGTTGCCAGCCTCTATCTGCCCTCCGGTGAGGTCGGCACGGAGCGGCAGGACGAGAAGGAACGCTTCATGGCGGAGTTCCTGCCGTACCTCGTCGAGCTGCGCAAGCGGTCCGCGGCGGACGGCCGTGAGGTGGTGGTGTGCGGTGACTGGAACATCGCCCACCAGGAGGCCGACCTGAAGAACTGGAAGGCCAACCGGAAGAAGTCCGGGTTCCTCCCGGAGGAGCGCGCCTGGCTGACCGAGGTCCTCGACGAGACCCGTGGCGGCTATGCGGACGTCGTCCGCGGCCTGCACCCGGACACCGAGGGCCCGTACTCGTGGTGGTCCTACCGGGGCCGCGCCTTCGACAACGACGCCGGCTGGCGCATCGACTACGCCATGGCCACGCCCGGTCTGGCGCAGCGTGCGGTGAAGGCGTATGTGGAGCGGGCGGCCAGCTATGACCAGCGGTGGAGCGATCACGCGCCGGTGACGGTGGTGTTCGACCGGTAAAGCGCGCTGCGGCCCCATCCGGAAGATCCCGATGGGGCCGTGTTGCTGCTGATGGGGCCGCGTTGCTCCCGATGGGGCCGCATTGCTGCCGAACCGCGAGGGCCGGACACTGCCGCTTCGTGTCGCGGTGATCAGTTCGCTACTTGGGGGTGCCCCCGTCCTGCCCCCGCCCTACCCGTTGTCCCCGCGGCTCAGCCGTACGCAGCCCCACGTGCCTGTCGCGACGATCAGTGCTGCCAGGCCGCCGATTGTCCCGCTGTACGCGCCGGGTTCCAGGTCCACTTCCGTGTCCTCCGGACCGGCCGCGCCCTGAGGGTCGTACAGCACGCGCAGTTTGTCGCCCGGATCAACCCTTTCCGCTTCGCAGCCGTCGCTCTCCGACAGCTGAGGTGAGATCTCCCGGCCGTCGCGGGTGCGGAGCGTGCACTTGTCGGTCTTCTGGTTCTTGACCTCGGTCACGACGGCCTCGGTCCACCGGCCTCGTTTCTCCAGTGCCCGCTCGCCGCCGGCCTCTTGGGTGATGATCGCCAGCCCGACTGCGGCGATGACGGCAACGGCGAGCGCGAAGGCGGCCAGTTTTGGCTGCTTCTTGTGAGGGACGCGGCGGAGCACGAGGGTCGGCACCAGGACGAGCGCCAGGGGTATCAACAGCACGGAGGTGAGCCAGCCCACGGCGCGCAGCACGGCCGGCAGCGGCACCACCGGCGTGAACCACATCAGGCCCACCGAGGCCGCAACGCAGGCGCTGTGGAACAGGAACCAGTGAAGGGGGCCCGTACGGCGTCGGGGAGGGGCGTTCTCGGCCGGCCGGGCCGCCCGGTCGGCTCCTGTCGCGAGCCCGGGTATGCCCTTGTCCCCCGCCATGCGCTCCCTCTCCCTCTCCGTCTGCGTCGGCCTGTTGCCGGACGAGCGTACGGGGTGCGGAATCCCGACTGATCAGCGAGGTCTGGTGGCCGGCTCGCTCATCGGGGCGAACGCCACGTCGGCGCCCCACTTGCCGTTGTCGCTGCCCCGCGTGGATCGGAGAGCCGGGCCGGGCGGCCGCTGAGGGATTGCCGCTGCGACCGGCGTAGGGAGATGTTTCGCGGCCTCGCTCATGAAGGGCTCACACTTTGATCGTGTAGCCCGCAGGGGCTTCACGTTTCGCTGACTTTCCATCAACTTGGGTTCTGAGCACATGCGGTGAGAACGGGTGAGGGGAACGGAACCTCGAAATGGATGTCTCGCAGAGTCGCCCTTGAGGCTCGCCGCGAGCTGCCGGAGCGCGGGCGGCCCCCGAAACCGGAACGGCCTGCCGTTTATTCCGGCAGGCCGTCATGCGGGGAGTGGGGTCAGTGGTGCGACCCGGGCGTCAGGAGACGCGGGAGAACTTCACGTAGCCGCCGTTGTCGGGACGCTCGAAGATGCCGCGGAAGGCCCAGTTGATGTAGCCGCCGTCGCCCTGGTTCGTGAACTCGCCGTCCTCGAACACCCAGATGCCGTAGACGACACCGTCATAGGTGGCGGTGCCGAAGGACTGCACACCGTTGAAGTGGTCCTCGTACGGCTGGCTCAGGTTGTGGACCATGACGTTGTACTTGCCGCCGGCCGCGTAGAACGCCGACTCCATGAAGCTCTTGACGAAGCCCTCGCGGTTCTGGGCGGTCTTGATCGACGCCTCGATCTTGTTGGCGATACCGAGAACGTCGACGTTCATGTTGAGGTTCGCGTTGGCACCGACGCTGACCGGCGACTCGCCCGCCGCGGCCGCGGCGGCGACCGGTGCGGCCGACGCCGTCGCCGGGAAGGCGACGGCCGTGCCGGCCAGCGCCGCGCACAGGGCCGCCGCGGCGAGGCTCTTCTTCACGAGGTTCTTCTTGGACATGATTTTTCTCCATGTATAGGGGGTGGCAGACCTCCCCGCCCCCGATGCGGGTGCAGGGGCGGAGAGGCGGCCCGGGGCAGCCGCTGGGGAAAGCCGCTGCGCTGGTGCGGAAACGATGATTCGCGGCCTGGCTCATGATCCGCTCACGTCGTGATCATGGAGTCCGCCGGTGGCCCGCGCTTTTATTGACTTTTCGTCAATTCACTGAGGGTGTCCACATAGTGAGAGCGGGCGGCGAAACCGGAACCCGGTGTTCCTATCGGTGCTCTTCCTGGAAAAAGGGGCGGTTTGCCGTGCGTTCATCGGCGGCGTGAACTCGAGGTCACAATGGTTCAGTTGCGGCTACTAGGGCCAGTTGAAATTGAAGTGAACAATGGGCGACTGCTGAGTTTGGGAACCGGTCGACTGCGCACCGTGGCCGCGATTCTGATCAGCGAGGTCAATCAGGTGATCACGGTGAGCAGAATGATCGACCTGGCCTGGGACGCGGACCCGCCGGCCAGAGCGAGAGGTGTGGTCCACAACCATGTGCACCGCTTGCGGCAGTTGCTGGTTGGCCAGGCCGAAATCGCCACCCGTGGCCGGGGGTATGCGCTGCTCGCCGATCCGTGTGCGGTGGATGTCAACCGGTTCCGGTATCTGGTGTCCAATGCCCATGAGGCCGAGCCGCGGACCGCTGTCGCCAAGCTGCGCCAGGCCCTCGGGCTGTGGCGCGGCGACGCGCTGGCGGATGTGCCCGGCGAACGGGTACGGCGGACGCTGGGCGTCGGCCTGACCCAGGCGAGGGTGGCGGCGCTGCAGGAGCTCGGCTCCAAGCTGCTGATGCTCGGCCGTCACGGGGAGCTGATCGCGGAGCTGACCGCCTGGCTCGCGGAGCATCCCCTGCACGAGGAGCTGACCGCGCTGCTGATGCGTGCGCTGCAGGCGAGCGGCAGACAGGCCGAAGCCCTCGATCACTATCACCGCACCAGGCGGCATCTGAAGGACCAGTTGGGCATCGATCCCGGCCCGGCCCTCAGCGAGACCTACATGGCGGTGCTCGGCGGGAAGTCCGCGGTCGCCCCGCCCGGTTCCGACCGCCCGAAGGCCGGCCCTGGCTACAGCCACAGCCACAGCCACAGCCACGGCTCCGGCCACAGCCACGGCCACGGCTCGGGCCCCGGCCCCGCCGCGCCGTACGGCTCCGGCCGCCCGTCGTCCCCGCCCCCGTCCGTCGCCCAACTCCCGCCCCGTATCGCCGACTTCTGCGGCCGGGTGCGGGAGATCGTCGCGCTGGACCAGAAGCTGGACCGGTTTCCGGGGCCGGACTGTGTGGTCCTCGCGGGCGGGGGAGGGGCCGGCAAGACGACGCTGGCGGTGCACTGGGCGCACTGCCACAAGGCCGAGTTCCCCGACGGGCAGCTCTTCGCCGACCTGCGGGGATTCGAGCGTCCCCCGATGCGGCCGGGCACCGTGCTGGGGATGTTCCTGCGGGCCCTGGGGGTGCCGGAGGCGAAGATCCCCGACGCCCTGACGGAGCGCTCGGCGCTCTACCGTTCGCTGCTCGCCGGACGGCGGATGCTCGTCCTGCTGGACAACGCCGGCACGGCCGAACAGGCGCGCCCGCTGCTGCCCGCGACACCGGGCTGTCTGGCCGTGGTGACCAGCCGGCGGCGGCTGAGCGGGCTGGTGGTGCGGGACGGGGCGGCCCTGGTCACGGTGGGGCCGTTCACCGCGGAGGATGCCCTGGAGCTGCTGGGCAACATGCTGGGCCGGTCGCGCCTCGCCGCGGACCCCGCCGCCGCCCGGGCGCTCGTCGAGCGGTGCGACAGACTGCCGCTGGCGCTGCGGATCGCCGCGGCCCGGCTGATGGCGCACCCCGACTGGTCACTGGGGTGCTGGACGAGGAAGCTGGCCGATGAGCGGCGCCGGCTGCAGGAGCTGTCCGCACACGACGCCGACCTGGCCGTGGAGGCGAGTCTCTACCTCAGCTATCGGGCGCTGTCGAGCGGTGCCGCCCGGCTGTTCCGCCTCCTCGGGCTCCACCCCGGCCCGGACGTGGATGTCCGCGCCGCCGTGGCCCTGGCCGGCCGCGATCCCGACCGCACCCGCCGCCACCTCGCCGAACTGTGTGACGCGCACCTTGTCGAAGAGCAGGTGCAGGGGCACTACGTGCGGACCGAGCTGGTGCGCATCTATGCCGAGCAGCTCGTCGCGTCCGAGGAGACACCGGCCGACCGGGACCTCGCCCGGCAGCGGCTGCGCGACCACGCGGCGCAGTACCGGCCACGACGGTGCTGAGGGGAGACACTCCAGGCCTGGGCCGCCGCCGCCCGGCGGTCCGCGGTCAGGTGTCCTCCTGCCCCTCCTCGCGCAGCCAGTTCGCCAGCTCCGCCCGGACGCGGCGGTCCATGGCCATGGAGAGCTCGGCCTCGACCACGCCCTTGGAGAGGGGACGGAGCTTTTCGATGGTCTCGGTGAGGTGGTCGACCTCCTGGGGGGCGACGTCCTCGCACGCCGAGAGGCGGGTGAGGGCGTCGGAGAGGAGGTGGGTGCGGATCAGGGTGGTGAACACATCGGCGAGGGCGTCGGCGTGGGCGCGTACCTGGCGGCCGGCTTCCAGGACGGCGGCCAGCGGGATGCCCTCGTTGACGAGTTCGGTGGAGGCGTCCAGGAGGCGGCGGCTGATGTGCACGAACTCGTCGCCGTCGACCGCGAGATAGCCGATGTCCAGGGACGTGCTGAGGTTCTCGGCGGTGATGTCGTCGCGGAAGTGGTCGGCGAGTTCCTCGGGGGTGAGGCGGACCGGCGTCTCCTCGGACCAGGGCGCGACCAGGGTGTTCTCCAGGCCGAGGAGTTCCCCGACGTCGCGGCCGGTGTCGAAGGCCGAGAGGAGTTCGGCGATGCCGCCGAGGGTGTGGCCGCGCTCCAGGAGGGCGCCGATGGTGCGCAGCCGGGCGAGATGGTGCTCGTTGTACCAGGCGATCCGGCCCTCGCGGCGCGGTGGCGGGATGAGCTTGCGCTCGCGGTAGAAGCGCAGCGTACGGACCGTGATGCCGGCTTCCCTGGCCAGGTCGGCCATGCGGAATTCGCGCGCGGGGCGGTGGTCCGCGGGCTCCGTCCGCTCGTCCTGGGTGCTCTCGTTCGCTGCCACGGGCTCAGCCTATGCCGGGGGTATGACGCGGGGACGGGAAGTGCGACCGGCGGTAACTTCCTGCCGCCCGCCCCCTACCGCTCGGTACGTGGCTGCCCTACTCTCCCATTGCGCCAGTGATTGCTGGCGCAGTTGGGCGGGCGGCTGTGACGCCGAAGGTCATGGCACCGAAGATGGCAGGGAAGAACGTCGAACTCGGGAGGCGGCGGGATGGCCGAGCGTGAGCGCGGGCATGTGCGGGTTGCGGTGATCGGATCGGGTTTCGGTGGTCTGGGGGCGGCGGTCCGGCTGCGGCGCCAGGGGATCACCGACTTCGTGGTCCTGGAGCGGGCCGATGCGGTGGGCGGCACCTGGCGGGACAACAGCTATCCGGGATGTGCGTGCGATGTGCCCTCGCACCTGTACTCCTTCTCCTTCGCGCCCAACCCGGAGTGGCCGCGGAACTTCTCCGGGCAGCCGCATATCCGCGCGTACCTGGAGCGGGTCACCGACACCTTCGGGCTGCGCCCGCACCTCCGCTTCAACTCGGAGGTGCGCGCCCTGCGCTGGAACGGGGACGCGCTGCACTGGGAGGTGGAGACGGCGAGCGGGCCGCTGACCGCGGAGGTGGTGGTGTCCGCGACCGGACCGCTGTCGGATCCCAAGGTGCCCGGGATTCCGGGGCTGGACACCTTCCCCGGAAAGGTCTCGCACTCCGCCCGCTGGGACCACGACTACGACCTGCGCGGCAAGCGCGTCGCCATGATCGGTACGGGCGCCTCGGCGATCCAGATCGTGCCCGCCATCCAGCCGGACGTGGAGCGCCTCACGCTCTTCCAGCGCACCCCGCCCTGGGTGCTGCCGCGCGCCGACCGCAAGATCAGCGCGGCCGAGAAATGGCTGCACAGCAAGCTCCCGGCGACCCGGGCCGCGCGCCGCGGGCTGCTGTGGGGCCTCAGGGAAATGCAGGTCAGTGCCTTCACCAAGCGCCCCAACGAGCTGGGCCTGATCGAGTTCCTGGCCCGGAACCATATGAAGAAGGCCATCAAGGACCCGGGGCTGCGGGCCGCGCTGACACCCGACTACCGCATCGGCTGCAAGCGGATCCTGCTCTCCAACACCTACTACCCGGCCCTGGCGCAGCCGAATGTGGACCTGGTCGCCGCCGGGCTGAAGGAGGTCCGCGGCAGCACCCTCGTGGGCGCCGACGGGAGCGAGGTGGAGGCCGACGCGATCGTCTTCGGCACCGGCTTCCATGTGACCGACCTGCCGATCGCGCAGCGGGTCACCGGCGCCAACGGGACGACGCTGGCCGAGGAGTGGAAGGGCGGTATGGAGGCGCTGCGCGGCGCCAGCGCGGCCGGCTTCCCCAACTTCCTCACCATCATCGGGCCCAACACCGGCCTCGGGAACAGCTCGATGATCCTGATGATCGAGGCCCAGCTGAACTACCTGGCCGACTTCATGCGCCAGCTCGACGTCCTCGGCGGGAAGATCGCGCTCGACGCCCGGCCGGCCGCCGTGCAGAACTGGAACCGCAAGATCCAGCAGCGGATGACCCGCACGGTCTGGAACGTCGGCGGCTGCGACAGCTGGTATCTGGACGCGAACGGCCGCAACACCACCGTCTGGCCGGGGACGACCGCGGAGTTCAAGAAGGTCACCCGGCAGGTCGACCTCGCGGAGTACGAGGTGCTGCGGCCACCGGGCACCGAGCCCGCCGGCCGGAGCACCGGCGAGCGCACGGAGGTGGCCGCATGAGCCGCCGGCCCGCACATGTCACCAGCGGTCCGTACGCCCCGCCGGTGCCGCGGACGACGCTGACCGTCACCTCGGCCGACGGCGCCCGGGTGTACACCGAGGTCCATGGCCCCGAGTCCGCCCCGGCCGTCGTCCTGGCGCACGGCTGGACCTGCTCGACCGCCTTCTGGGCCCCGGTCGTCCGCGACCTGGCCACCGACCACAAGGTCGTCGTCTACGACCAGCGCGGCCACGGCCGCAGCCCCGCCGCCGGTCCGGCGGGCCACAGCACCCATGCCCTCGCCGACGACCTGGTCGCCGTACTGGAGGCGACCCTGGAGGCGGGCGAACGCGCCGTGGTGGGCGGCCACTCCATGGGCGGCATGACGATCATGGCCGCCGCCGAGCGGCCACAGCTGCGCGAACGGGCCGCGGCCGCGCTGCTGTGCAGCACCGGCAGCGCCGATCTGCCCGCCGAATCACGGGTGTTCGCGCTGCGCAGCCCGCAGGGCCGCCGGCGCGCCCACCGGCTGCTGCTGCGCTCACGGGCCCCGCTCGGCCCCGTATCGCCGCTCGCCCGGCGCGCGCTGAAGTACGCCACCATGGGCCCCGGCGCCACCGCCGAGCAGATCGAGGCCTGTGCGCGCATCGTGCACGCCTGCCCGGCCGGGGTACGGGCCCGCTGGGGCACGGTGCTGGCCGGCCTCGAACTGACCGGTGACGTCAGCAGGCTGGAGCTGCCGACCGCGGTCCTCGCGGGCACCGCCGACCGGCTCACCCCGCTGGTGCACGCCCGCCGGCTGGCCTCCGTCCTGCCCGACTTCCGCGGGCTGACCGAGCTGCCGGGCCTGGGCCATATGACGCCGATCGAGGACCCCGGGGCGGTCTCCGGCCGGCTGCGCGCACTCGTACGGGACCATCTGCGGAGCACCGGCACCGGCGCGCCCGCCACCGCCGAAGTGCCCCGCGGCACACGGCAGAAGAAGGAGCGGACGGCATGAGGGCGAGCAGGAGTCTGCAGGGGCAGGTTGTCGTGGTGACCGGCGCGGCACGCGGGGTCGGTGCGCTGCTGGCCCGCAAGCTGTCGGCGCGCGGTGCGACGCTGGCGCTGGTCGGCCTGGAGCCGGACGAGCTGCGCGGGGTCGCGGCCGCGCTGCACGGCCCGGCGCACCACTGGCACGCCGATGTCACCGACCACGAGGCGATGGCCCGGGTGGCGGGCGAGGTCAAGGACCGTTTCGGGAAGGTCGATGTGGTCGTCGCCAACGCCGGGGTGGCGACCGGCGGCCCGTTCGCCGACTCGGATCCGGTCGCCTGGAAGCGGGTCATCGAGGTCAACCTCATCGGCGGCGCGGTCACCGGCCGGGCCTTCCTGCCCGTCCTCACGGCATCCCGCGGCTACTTCCTCCAGATCGCCTCGCTGGCCGCGATCACGCCGGCGCCGATGATGACCGCGTACTGCGCCTCCAAGTCGGGTGTCGAGGCGTTCGCGCACAGTCTGCGCGCCGAGGTCGGCCACAAGGGCGTACGGGTCGGCGTCGGCTATCTGAGCTGGACGGACACCGACATGGTGCGGGGCGCGGACCAGGTCGACCTCATGCGTGAGCTGCGCTCCCGGCTGCCGTGGCCGTCGAACAAGACCTATCCGCTGGGCCCCGCCGTCGACCGGATCGTCGCGGGCATCGAGCGCCGCTCCGCGCATGTCTACGGGCAGTGGTGGCTGCGCGGGATGCAGTCGGTCCGCGGCTATCTGCCCGCGCTCATCGGCACGGTGGGCCAGCGGGAGATGCGGCGCTTCGGGGACCGGCTGGACGGGATGCGGACCGGTCTGGTGGGCGCCGGCGGCGAGGCCGACGAGAAGGCGCGGGCGGACCGGTGAGGGCCCGCTGAGCCCCTCCGATTCTCACGGAGAGTAGTCATTCGTGATCGAAATGCGAGCAATGTCCGGGCGTGTCACGCTGAACGGGGCCCAACCCCCCTACACCCCACTAGGAGTGAACAGCATGGGCATCAAGGACCAGTTCCAGGACAAGGCCAACGAGCTCAAGGACCAGGCGCGAAAGGCCTCGGGCGACTCTCGCGAGCAGGGCCACGAGCGCGGTCAGCGCCAGGACCAGGAGCGCGGCGGTCAGCGCCCGGACCGGGAGAGCGACCGCCGTCAGGGCGGCCAGGACCGTGGCCAGCAGCCCCGTGAGCGTGGCCAGCAGGGCCGCCGGCCGGCCCAGGACGCGATGGACGCCGCCGAGGGCCGCTACCAGAGCTGACGTGGCACGTCCTGAACACCACGCGCGGCGGCGTACGCGCCATGCGTGAGGGGCGCACCCGGTCGACCGGGTGCGCCCCACTGTGTGTCAGCCGGCGACCTTGAGCTTCGTCGGCCAGCCGTACTGCCCCGCCTTGGCGAAGAGGTTCGTGATGTGGGCCGGGTTCAGCTTGATGCAGCCCAGCGAGCGGTAGTCATCGGGGCCGTCCCAGCGGTAGGGGTTGTCCTTGCCGGGCTGACGGTCCGCCTGGCTGCCCTCGGGCCACATCTCGCTGTGTACGAACAGCTCGGCGCGGGTGGTCCGGCCGTTCTCGCACACCTTGTCCTCGACGTGTATCACCTTCCCGTTGATCCCTTGGTCCCCGCCGTTGTAGTGCTCGTCGTGGGCCAGTACCTGATAGGTGCCGTTCGGCAGCCAGCCCTGCGAGCTGGCGCACTCGTTCTTGCTGTTGGGGCCGCCGTCGCCGGCGCCCGCGCGGTACTTGGCGAGCACCTTGTCCTTGGCGTTCCGCAGGCTCTTCATCAGATAGAGGCGCGAGTCGCCCGGGTTGCTCTGGTTCTTCTTGAAGTAGAGGTACGTACCGTCGGCAGCGGCCGTTCCGGTGGTCTGCCCGGCCTTCGGCCCGGCGGCCAGCGCGGGGGCGGTTGCGACGGCGGTCAGGCCGCCGGTCAGAGCCAGTGCGGCGGCCAGCGGAACGATCCGTTGACGGATTCCCATCAGGTGTATCTCCGTTGAATTGCGGGGGTGTTGGCGGGGCTCGTTCGGCTGCCCCGGCCGGGACCGTACGACGGCTATGTAATGGCTCTGTAACCGGGAAGTGATCAGCCGTCTCGCAACGGAATCCGGCTGCCCTGGCAGATCAGAGGGGCGCCGGCGTGTCCGGGCCGCGCCATGCGTGAGGGGCGCACCCGTCGACCGGGTACGCCCCACCACTTTCCCCCGTTTCCCCCGATTTCCCCCGCTTTCCCTCCAACCCCCTTCTCTGCAAGGTCAGTCGGCGCCGCCGGCCAGGCGGCGACGGCCGGTGCCGTCCGTCAGCTGACGACCTTGAGCTTCTTCGGCCAGCCGTACTGCGCGGCCTTCGAGAAGAGGTTCATGATGTGGGCCGGGGTCAGCTTGATGCAGCCCAGCGAGTAGTAGTCACGGACGCCGTCCCAGCGGTAGGGGTTGTCCCGGCCGGGCTGCCGGGCGCCCTGGGTGCCGTTGACGTTCATCTCGCTGTGCACGAACAGCTCGGTGCGCTTGGTCCTGCCGTTCCTGCACACCTTGTCCTGGACGTGGATCGCATAACCGTTGATGCCCCGGGACCCGCCGTTGTGACGCTTGGTGTGGTCCAGCACCCGGTAGCTGCCGTTGGGCAGCCAGCCCTGCATGCTCGCGCACTCGTTCTTGGCGTTGCGCCCGCCGTTGCCGGAGCCCGCGCGGTACTTGGCGAGCACCTTGTCCTTGGCGTTCGGGACGCTCTTCATCAGGTAGAGCCGTGAGTTGCCCGGGTTGCTCTGGTTCTTGTTGAAGTAGAGGTAGGTACCGCCCGCGGCGGCCGATCGGGCGGACTGCCCGGACGCCGGGTGGGCGGCGAGCGCGGGGGCCGCCTCGGTGGCGGCGAGGCCGCCGGTGAGCGCGAGTGCGGCGGCGAGCGGAACGATCCGGTGACGGATTCCCATCGGGGTGTCTCCCGTTGTGTGGTGGCTCGTTGGTGTGTGGCGGTGCCGGCCGTCAGGACATGACCCTGCTGGGGCCGCGGCTGTCCGGCAAGGGGGATCGGCCGACCCGGACATGCGGGGGATGTCCGGGCAGGTCGGACCCGGGGGCGGCGGCCTGTCCGGAGGGATGAAGGGCGCTGTCCGGGGTGACGGGCACGGTGTTGTGGCCGGGGTCCGGCGGCGGTTCAATGTCCCGCATGAAGAGCACGGGGGGATCCGGCGGCTTATGTCCGGCGGCGGCCGGTGACGCGGTCGCACTCGTCGAGCTGATGCAACAGCTCAAAGAGCAGTCAGGATTGACGTTCCGTCAGCTCGAACGGCGGGCGGCGGCACGGGGCGAGGTGCTCGCCCGCAGCACGCTCGCCGACGTCCTGCGCAGACGGACCCTGCCGCGGGCCGAACTCCTCGCCGTCTTCCTCCGGGCCTGTGGCTGCGCGGACGACGAGGTCGGTGCGTGGCTCGCGGCACGGCAGAGCATCGAGGAGCGGGCGGCGGCCGTCACTGAAGAGCCACCGGGTGCTGAGGAGCCGCCGGGTGCCGAGGAGTCGCTGGGTGCCGAGGAGTCACCGGATGCCGACGCGCGGCCGGCGGCAGGGGAGGCGCCCGGTGGTCCGGAGGCCGGAAAGGTACCCGGTGGTCCGGAGGCCGGAGAGGCGCCCGGTGGCGCTGCCGGTCCGAACATCCCGCGGCACCGCCCGTACCGCGGACGGCGGGTGCTGCTGGGCGGCGCCGCCGCGCTGGTGGCAGCGCTGCTCGCGGTCGGCATACCGCTGCTGACCGGCGACGGCACTGCCCCGCCCGGGGCCGCGGACGGGGCGTCGCTGCCCACGGGCGAGGTCCGGATCCGTCCGGTGCGGGCTCCGGACCTGTGTCTGACGGACGGGCGGGTGCTGCGGGTGCGCCGGTACCGCACGGTCGCCGTGCAGCGGCCCTGTGCCGAGGCCGTGCCGCCGCAGACGCATCTGACGGCGGCCGGCGCGGGGCACCACCGCATCCAGTGGACCCACCGCGACCACGGCAAGGGCTGTCTGGTCCTGCTGCGCGAGCCCGGTCTGGCGGGGCTGCTGGAGCCGTGGGACGACTGCACGGCGGGCGGGCCCGCGCAGCTGTTCCGGGTGGAACCGGCCGGTGGGCGGCCGGGCGCCGGCGGGACGGCGTACCGGCTGCGGCTGAGCGGTGATGACGCCGGGCAGTGTGTCACCCTCGGCGGCGGCGGGCCCGGCGCCACCGCCCTCGCCCGGCCCTGCACGGGGGCGGACGACCAGAAATTCCTGATCGGCCCGGGGTGAGGCGGGCCGGGGCCCGCACCCGTCAGGCGCCGGCCGCCGCGGCCGCGCCTCCGCTGCGCGGCGGCAGCGGGGGCCGCCGCAGGTCCGGCACGTCCGACAGATCCGGAGGGGTGGCCGCCGGATGCCGCTCCAGCAGCTCCAGCGCCGTACGGATCGCGACGCCCAGCTGGGGATGCCGGCCCTCGGCCCAGTGCAGCGGGGAGCGCAGCGCCTCGATGTCGACCTCGACGCCGTGGTTCTCCACGCCCCAGCCGTAGAGCCGGAACCACGCGGCGTTCATCGGGACGGTGATCGCGGTGCCGTCGGCGAGACGGTGCCGCCCGGTCATCCCGACCACCCCGCCCCAGGTGCGCATGCCGACCACCGGGCCGAGGCCCTGGAGCTTGAAGGCCGCGGTGATCATGTCGCCGTCGGACGAGGTCATCTCGTCGGCGACCGCCACGACCGGGCCGCGCGGCGCATTGCTGGTGTACGAGACGGGCTCGGCGTCCCGGGTCAGGTCCCAGCCCATGATGGTGCGGGTCAGCTTCTCGATCACCAGCTCGGAGATGTTGCCGCCCGCGTTGCCCCGTACGTCCACGATCAGCGCGGGCCGGGAGACCTCCATCCGCAGATCGCGGTTGAACTGCGCCCAGCCGGAGCCGCCCATGTCGGGGATGTGCAGATAGCCGCACCGGCCGCCGCTCAACTCCCGTACCACCGCCCGGCGTTTGGCCACCCAGTCCTGGTAGCGCAGCGGCCGTTCGTCGACCAGCGGGACCACCGCGACCCGGCGGGCCGGGCCCTCGCCCTCCGGCGGGGCGAACGTGAGCTCCACGGTGGTGCCGCCGGCCGCGGCCAGCAGGGGATACGGGCCGGCCACCGGGTCCACCGGGCGGCCGTCGACATGGGTGAGCGCGGCGCCCTCGCGGATGCCCGTACCGGCCAGCGGTGAACGGGCCTTGGAGTCCGAGGACTCACCGGGCAGGATCCGGGTGACCACCCAACGGCCGTCCCGGCACACCAGGTTGGCGCCGAGCAGGCCCATGGCGCGCTGGTAGTGCGGCGGCCCCTCGTTGCGCCGGGCGCCGGTGACATAGGCGTGCGACGTCCCCAGTTCGCCCATCACCTCGCGCAGCAGATCGGCGAACTCGTCCGGGGAGGCGACCCGGTCCAGCAGCGGCCGGTACTGCGCCAGCACCGTGTCCCAGTCGATGCCGCACATCCGCGGCTCCCAGAAGTACGCCCGGGTGATCCGGCCCGCCTCCTCGAACGCCTGGTGCCACTCCGCCACCGGATCGACATCGTGCAGGATGCGCCGCAGGTCCAGGAAGACCGTGGAGTCGCTGTCCGGCTGCTCGTTCGCCGGGACCGCGCGCAGCTCGCCCTCGTCGTTGACGACCAGCCGGGAGCCGTCGCCGCTGAGCGCGAACCCGTCCAGGGAGCTGGTGAGTTCGGTGCGCCGCGCCTTGGTCAGATCGAAGTGTTCGAGGGTGGGACGGCCCGAGGTCTCGGCCGGGTTGGCGAAGGTCTCGCCGAGCGCGCCGGAGATCGGCCAGCGCAGCCAGACCAGCCCGCCGCCGCTGACCGGCTCCAGGGAGGAGTACTTGGACGCCGCCACCGGGAACGGCGTGACCCGGTTCTCCAGCCCCTCCACCTCGACCAGCAGCGGCCCCTCACCGGCCGCCGGAGGCACCTCGTCCGGGTCCAGGCCGCCCGCCGCGGGCCGGCCCTCCGGGGACAGCGCGAAGGGGGAGGGTGTCGCCGAGGACAGCGGGACGAGATAGGGGCGGCAGCCCAGCGGGAACGACAGATCGCCGGTGTGCACGTCGTAGACCGGGTCGAAGCCGCGCCAGGACAGAAACGCCAGATAGCGGCCGTCGCGGGTGAACACCGGCTGCTCGTCCTCGAACCGGCCGTTGGTCACGTCCACGATGTGCCGGTCGGCCAGCCGGGCCATCTTGATCTGCCGCAGCGACCGTCCGATGCCGGGGTGCGACCAGGTCAGCCAGCGGGAGTCGGGGGAGAACGCCAGGTCGCGGACCGGTCCGTTGGGGGAGCGGATCAGCTCGGTGACCTCGCAGGAGGCGGTGTCCTCCGCGCTCGCGCCCTCCTCCGGCCGGGCCACGTCCACCAGCAGCAGCCGGCCGTCGTTCGCGGCCACCGCCAGCCGTTCGCCGTCCGGGGCGGCAGTCATCTCGTGGACCCGGCCCAGCTCACCGGCGGCCAGCCGGCGCGGTTCGCCCGGTGCGCTGGCCCGCGGCAGGTTGGTGATCTCGATCGCGTCCGCGCCCTCGGCGTCGGTGACATAGGCGATCCGGCCGCTGGCGCCCAGCATTTCGGGGAGCCGGACCCGTACGCCCGGGACGTCATGGATCGTCCGGGCCGGGCCGTCGCGGTGGGTGAGCCAGTACAGGCTGCCGCGTACGCCGACCGCGCTGGCCCGCCCGGTCGTGTCCACCGCGAGCGCGGTGACATGCGAGGCGGCCGGGACCTGGTAGCTGCGCCGGCCGGCCCGCGGACCGCCCAGGCGCACCGCCAGCTTGCGCGGGACCGCACCCGGGGCGAGGCCGTCGATCAGCCAGAGGTCCCCGGCGCACTGGTAGACGATCCGCTCGCCGTCGGTCGAGGCGTGCCGGGCGTAGAAGTCGGCGTGGTCGGAGTGGCGGCGCAGATCGGTGCTGTCGGGCAGACAGGAGTAGACATTGGCGATGCCCTCGTGGTCGGAGAGGAACGCGACCCGGCCGTCGACGAACATCACCGAGTCGAGGTGCCCGTGCAGGTCCGGCAGCAGCCGGGTGCCGTGCAGCCACATCCGGCCCATCGCGCCGCCCCGGTAGCGCTTCCAGGAGGCGGGCTCGTGCGGCGGTTTGCCGCTCAGCAGCAGGGTGCGGTGCTCTCCTGCGATGTCCGCGACCGCGATGTCGGAGACCGGCCCCCAGGGCAGCTGGCCGCCGGGGCTGCCGTCGGTGGGCAGGCTGTAGGCCCACGAGTAGTACGAGAAGGGCTGGCCGTGCGAGGAGACGGCCAGGACGTGGCTGTGGCCCTCGTGGTCGGGGGGCGTCCAGCCGCAGACCCGGGCGTCCGTGCTGCCCCAGTACGTCAGCCGGCGGGCCGGGCCGCCCTCGACCGCCGCGAGATGGACCTCGGGGTCGAGGCTGCGCCAGGTGGTGAAGGCGATCTGCTGCCCGTCGGGGGAGAAGCGGGGGTGGCCGACGCGGGTGCGGTCCACGGTCAGCCGCCAGGCGCGGCCGGGTTCCTCGCCGTCCGGGGCGATCGGGGCGATCCACAGGTCGTCCTCGGCGGCGAAGCAGAGCAGTTCGCCGTGCAGATGCGGAAAGCGCAGATACGAGCCGCCCGGCGGGTCCGGCCGGGCCGGCAACCGGCGCAGCCGCCCACGAGGCTTCGCGGGGTTCGGCTCCGGGCGCGGCCCGATGGCCTCGGGTGCATCGCTCACGCACCCATCGTTTCGGGATGAGCAAGCGGCGGCAACTCGGTCGGGTGACACCGGCCACTGTCGAAACGCTTCCGTTTCGATGAGGTGGGCCGTAAGGTGAGGTGTACGAAACCGTTTCGTTCATGGTTCGCCGGTGTGGCGGCGTGCCCGTGCGGTCCGACGGAAGGTGTGGCTCATGGGACGCAGCAGGCTGACTCCCGAGCGGGAGGCCGAGCTCTACGAGGGGGTGCTCGATCTGCTGCGCGAGGTCGGTTACGACGCGCTGACCATGGACGCCGTCGCCGCCCGTACGCGCTCCAGCAAGGCCACCCTCTACCGCCAGTGGAAGAGCAAGCCGGAGCTGGTGGCCAGGGCGCTGCGGCACAGCCGGCCGGTCGCCGCCGTGGGCGTCGACACCGGCAGTCTGCGCGGCGACTTCGCCGAAATGGTGCGCCGCATCGACGACGAGCAAATGGCGCGGCACGCCGCCCTGTTGCGCGGTCTGGGGATGCCTGTCCGCGACAACCCCGAGCTGCACCAGGCGCTCTGTGACGTGCTCCTCGACCCCGAGGTGAGCGGGCTGAAGGCGATCCTGCAGCGCGCCATCGACCGCGGTGAGATCGCGGCCGACCGCCCCGCGCTCCAGTTCATCCCGCACATGCTGATCGGCGCGTTCCTCTCCCGGCAGCTCATCGAGGAACGCTTCGCCGATGCCGCGTTCCTCTCCGCCTACCTCGACGCCGTGGTCCTCCCCGCCCTCGGCGCCTGACCTCACCCGCCCGACCTCTCTCCCCGAGCCCCCTGCCCGGCGCGCCGCTCTCGTCGCCGGGGCGGTGGCGCACGCCTCTGCACGCCCTCTCATCCGACGGGAGCACCTGGCCTCATGGCTACTTTCCTCTACACACTCGGACGCCTCACCTTCCGCAGACGGCGCTTCGTCGCCCTGATATGGGTGGCCCTGCTGGCCGTTGCCGGTGTCGGCGCCGCCACCGCCTCGCCGCCTGCCGCCGACTCCTTCTCGATTCCCGGCACCGAGGCCCAGCGCGCCTTCGACCTGCTCGACCAGCGGTTCCCCGGCTCCAGCGCCGACGGCGCCACGGCCCGGGTGGTCTTCAAGGCCCCCGAGGGCGAGTCGATGAAGGACCCGGCGAACAAGGCGGCCGTCGAACGGGCCGTCCACGCCCTGAAGTCGGGCTCTGGCCAGGTCGCCCGGGTCACCGACCCGTACGTCGCCAAGACCCTCAGCAAGGACGCCGGTACCGCCTACGCCCAGGTCTCCTACAAGGTCACCGGCTTCGAGCTCACCGATCCCTCCAAGGACGCCCTCAAGGACGTGGCCGAGGACGGCCGGGAGGCCGGACTGACCGTCGAGATCGGCGGCAATGCGCTCCAGGCCGTCCCCGAGACCAGCAGCAGCGAGATCATCGGGATCGCGGTCTCCGCGGTGGTCCTCGTCATCACCTTCGGTGCGCTGATCGCGGCCGGACTGCCGCTGCTGACCGCGCTGATCGGCGTCGGCATCGGCGTCTCCACCATCACCGCGCTGAGCAGTGCGCTCGACCTCTCCAGCACGACCTCGACGCTGGCCATGATGATCGGCCTCGCCGTCGGCATCGACTACGCCCTGTTCATCGTCTCCCGCTACCGCGCCGAACTCACCGAGGGCCGCGAGCGGGAGGAAGCCGCCGGACGCGCGGTGGGCACCGCCGGCTCCGCGGTCGTCTTCGCCGGACTGACCGTGGTCATCGCGCTGGCCGGCCTCGCCGTCGTCAACATCCCGATGCTGACGAAGATGGGCCTGGCCGCGGCCGGCACCGTCGTCATCGCCGTACTGATCGCCCTGACCCTCATCCCGGCGCTGCTGGGCTTCGCGGGGAAGCGGGTGCTGCCCCGCAAGGCGCGCAAGGCCACCGCGGACGGGCGCGACGAGGCCCGGGAGGCGGCCCCCGCCGAGCGGCCCAACATGGGTACCCGGTGGGCGCGTTTCGTGCTGCGCCGCCCGGTCGCCGTACTCCTCGCCGGTGTCGTCGGCCTCGGCGCCGTCGCGATCCCCGCGGCCTCGCTGGAGGTGGGCCTGCCGGACGACGGCTCGCAGCCCACCAGCACCACCCAGCGCAAGGCGTACGACCTGCTGTCGGACGGCTTCGGGCCCGGCTTCAACGGCCCGCTGATGCTGGTCGTCGACGGCCGGCACGCGGACGCGGGGGAGACCACCAAGTCCGCGGCGGCACGGGTGGCCAAGGAGGTGCGCGGACTGGACAACGTCGCCGTGGTCACCCCGCCCACCTTCAACAAGGCCGGCGACACCGCCATGCTGAACGTCGTCCCGAAGTCCCAGCCCAGCAGCGTCGAGACCGAGGAGCTGGTCCAGCACATCCGGTCCACGACGGCCGGCATCGCCACCGACACCGGCGCGCAGACCCTGGTCACCGGCACCACCGCGATGAACATCGATGCCTCGCAGAAGCTGAACGACGCCCTGGTGCCCTACCTGGCGCTGGTCGTCGGCCTGGCCTTCCTCCTCCTGATGGTCGTCTTCCGCTCGGTGCTCGTCCCGCTCAAGGCGGCGCTGGGCTTCCTGCTCTCGGTGGTGGCGGCGCTCGGCGCGGTTGTCGCGGTCTTCCAATGGGGCTGGCTGAGCGACCTGTTCGGCGTCGAGCAGACCGGCCCGATCATGAGCATGATGCCGATCTTCCTGGTGGGCGTGGTCTTCGGCCTGGCGATGGACTACGAGGTCTTCCTCGTCACGCGGATGCGGGAGGCCTTCGTCCACGGCGAGTCCCCCGGCGAGGCCGTCGTGACCGGCTTCCGGCACGGCGCACGGGTGGTCACCGCCGCCGCGGTCATCATGATCAGCGTCTTCGCCGGCTTCATCGGCTCCTCCGACTCCATGGTCAAGATGATCGGCTTCGGCCTCGCCATCGCCGTCTTCTTCGACGCCTTCGTCGTCCGCATGGCCCTCGTCCCCGCCGTCCTCGCCCTGCTGGGCCGCAGCGCCTGGTGGCTCCCCCGGTGGCTGCAAAGGCTCCTGCCGAACGTGGATGTCGAGGGGGAGGGTCTGCAACGGCAGCTCGCCGGGACGGCCGAGGACCGGAGCGACGCCGGGACGGCCGAGGAGCGGACCGACGCCGGGACGGCCGAGGACCGGACCGACGACGACGCCAGCGCACCGGACGCGGACCCGCGGACCGAACCGGCCGGCGTCTGACCTCGTCCCCCCCGCACGGCCGCCGGCCACCCGCCGGCGGCCGTGCCCTCCGGGTGCAGCCGGTCGGCGCCGCCCGTTCGCGCGTATGTTCCACCACGCGAGGGTGCCCAGATGGGACCCCCCTTCACGGGCGTCGTGGCCGTTCCGCATCATGGGCGCTCTTGCAACATATTTGCAGGAGGCACCACCATTGGTGGGTTGCAGCGCCTGAAGCGGAGAAGCCGAGATGCACGTACCCGATGGATTCATCAATGCGCCGGTGTCGGCGGCGACCGGAGCGGTCGCCGCGGTCGCGGTGGCGGTCAGCCTGCGCGGCGCCCGGCGTGAACTGGCGGGTGCGGGGCCGGCCGGTGCTGCGGCCGCCGAGCGTACGGCGCCGCTGGCCGGGCTGGTCGCGGCGTTCATCTTTGCCGTGCAGATGCTGAACTTCCCGGTCGCGGCGGGCACCAGCGGGCATCTGCTGGGCGGTGCGCTGGCGGCGATACTCGTCGGCCCGTACACCGGCGTGCTGTGCGTCTCGGTCGTGCTGCTGATGCAGGGCGTGCTGTTCGCCGACGGCGGGCTGACCGCGCTGGGCGTGAACATCACCGATATGGCGATCGTGACGACCGTGGTCGCCTACGCCCTGTTCCGCGGACTGGTGAAGGTGCTGCCGCGACGGCGCCGCTCGGTCACCGTGGCCTCGTTCGTCGCCGCGCTGCTCTCCGTGCCGGCGGCCGCGGTCGCCTTCACCGCCCTCTACGCGCTCGGCGGGACCGCGGACGTGCCGATCGGCAAGGTCTTCACCGCCATGGTGGGCGTGCATCTGCTGATCGGGATCGGCGAGGCGGCGATCACCGCCCTGACCGTCGGCGCCGTGATCGCGGTGCGCCCCGACCTGGTCTACGGCGCCCGCGGGCTGACCAAGCCGCTGGAGCTGCGGACCTCGCCGCTCGCCGCGCCCGCCGACGAGGCCGCCCCGGAGACCGCCCCGGCACCCGTGCCCGCGGTCGCCGCCCCGGCCCCCGCGCGCCGCTCCGTCCGCCGCGTCTGGCTGGCCGGCCTCGCCGCCGCCCTGGTGTGCGCGGGCGGCATCAGCTACTACGCCTCCGCCAGCCCCGACGGCCTGGAGAAGGTCGCTCACGACCACGGCATCGACCGCAAGGCCGAGGACCACGCCGCCAAGGACTCCCCGCTCGCCGACTACGGCGTCAAGGACATCACCGACCCGCGGCTGTCCGGCGGCCTCGCCGGGGTCATCGGCGTCGGCGCGACGCTGGCCGTGGGCACGGGCGTGTTCGTCGTGGTGCGGCGCCGCCGGAGCGCCGCCACCGCGGAGCGGCCGGACACGGGTGCCGGGCGCCCGTCGGAGAAGGTCTGAGATGGGCGCTGGACATGCGCACAAGCTGTACCGGCACGGTCATTCGCCGGTCCATGCGCTGCCGGCGCACTGCAAGATCGCGGCGGTCTTCTGCTTCGTCCTGGTCGTCGTCTCCACCCCACGGGAGGCGGTCTGGGCGTTCGGGCTGTACGCGCTGCTGATCGCGGCCGCCGCCGGGGCCGCCCGGGTCCCGGCCGGGTTTCTGCTCAAGCGGCTGCTGATCGAGGTGCCGTTCGTCGCCTTCGCCGTGCTGATGCCGTTCGTCGCCGAGGGGCCGCGCGTCGCCGTCCTCGGGATGAGCCTGAGCGAGTCCGGGCTGTGGGGCGCCTGGAACATCCTGGCCAAGGGCACGCTCGGCGTCGCCGCGTCCGTCCTGCTCGCGTCCACCACCGAGCTGCGCGAACTCCTGCTGGGCCTGCAGCGGCTCCGGATGCCGCCGCTGCTCGTCCAGATCGCGTCCTTCATGATCCGCTACGGCGATGTGATCACCGACGAGATGCGGCGGATGCGGATCGCCCGGCTCTCCCGCGGCTTCGAAGCGCGTGGCGTCCGTCACTGGGGTGTGCTCGCCAAGTCCGCCGGGGCGCTGTTCATCCGCTCCTACGAGCGCGGTGAGCGCGTCCACCTCGCGATGGTCAGCCGCGGCTATACCGGCACCATGCCCGTGGTCGACGGCAGCGCCGCCACCCGCACACAATGGACCCGCGCGGCTGCCCTCCCGCTCGCCGCGCTCGCCGTCTGCCTCCTGGGATGGACCCTTTGAGCACCGCCACGCCCGCCCCCTCCCTCGCCGTCTCCGGGCTCGCCTACGCCTACCCCGACGGCCACCAGGCGCTCTTCGGGGTCGACCTGACCGTCGCCCGTGGGGAGCGGGTCGCCCTGCTCGGGCCCAACGGCGCCGGCAAGACCACCCTCGTGCTGCACCTCAACGGCATCCTCGAAGCGGGCGCCGGCACCGTCGCGGTCGCCGGGCTCCCGGTCGCCAGGGAGCACCTCGCCGAGATCCGCCGCCGCGTCGGCATCGTCTTCCAGGACCCCGACGACCAGCTGTTCATGCCCACCGTCCGCGAGGATGTCGCCTTCGGGCCGGCCTCCGCGGGGCTGCGCGGCGCCGAACTGGACGAGCGGGTCACCGAGGCGCTCACCCGGGTCGGTATGGCGGAGTTCGCCGACCGGCCGCCGCACCACCTATCGTTCGGGCAGCGCCGCCGGGTCGCCGTCGCCACGGTGCTGGCGATGCGGCCGGAGATCCTGGTCCTCGACGAGCCGTCCTCCAATCTCGACCCCGCCTCCCGCCGGGAACTCGCCGACATCCTGAGGTCGTTGGACGTCACCGTCCTGATGGTCACCCACGATCTGCCGTACGCGCTGGAGCTGTGCCCGCGGTCCGTGGTGCTCTCCGGTGGGGTGCTCGTCGCCGACGGGACCACCCAGCAGCTGCTGTGCGACGAGGAACTGATGCGCACCCACCGGCTGGAGCTGCCCTTCGGCTTCGATCCGCGATCGGTCGACGTCCCGCTGTGACCCACCACTGAGGCTCTCCTCCCCGCGGGGCCCCGGCCGCGGTGTGCGCATGTGACGAACGCCACGGGCCGCGGTCCTGGTCATCAGCACTGATCCGCACGTTGCACCATGGATGGGTCACGGTGGCGACGGATGAATGGGAAGCGGGAATCAGTGGTGGACGTCCAGGGCACGGTCGAGGACGGCTTCGAGCCGGTCCGGGACGCCTTCATGGCCAACTTCGCGCGGCGCGGTGAGCGGGGCGCGGCGGTCGCCGTCTACCGGCACGGGCGCAAGGTCGTGGACCTGTGGGGCGGCACCAGGGACGGGGACGCCGGCAAGCACGCGGCGGACGCGGCGCCCTGGGAGGCCGGCACGGCCCAGGTGATCCGCTCCGCGACCAAGGGCATCGCCGCCCTCGTCCCGCTGCTGCTGCACCAGCGCGGACAGCTCGACCTCGATGCGCCGGTCGGCACGTACTGGCCCGAGTTCAAGGCCGCCGGCAAGGAACGCGTACTCGTCCGCCATCTGCTCTCGCACCGCGCCGGACTGCCCGTCCTGGACACCCCGCTCACCCCCGACCAGGCCATCGACGGCGTCAGTGGTCCCGCCGCCCTCGCCGCCCAGGCACCCGCCTGGGAACCGGGCACGGACCACGGCTACCACGCGCAGACCTACAGCTGGCTGCTCGGCGAGCTGGTGCTGCGGGTCACCGGCCGCACCATCGGCACCTGGATCGCCGACGAGATATCCGGGCCGCTCGGCCTCGACCTGTGGATCGGCCTCCCCGAGGAGGCGCAGTCCCGCGTCGGGCGGATCGCCACCGTCCAGACCCCGGAACCGCCCGCCGCGACGGGGCTCCGCGTCCGCCCGAAGCGGTCCGTCGCCGACGCGTACGCCGATCCGGACTCGTTCACCAGCCGCGCCTTCGCCGCGATTTCCCCGGCCCCCGACGAGAACGCACCGGAGTACCGGGCCGCCGAGCTGCCCGCCTCGGCGGGCGTCGCCACCGCCCGCTCCCTGGCCCGCTGTTACGCCGCGCTCATCGGGGCCGTCGACGAGCATCCGCGGCTCTTCGCGCCCGCGACGCTCACCCTCGCCCGGACCGAGGAGTCCGCGGGGCCCGACCGCACCCTCCTGGTCCCTTCGCGGTTCGGCCTGGGCTTCATGCTCCACGGGCCGGCCTCCCCGCTCCTGGCGCCCGGTTCGTTCGGCCACCCGGGGCGCGGGGGCGCACTCGCCTGCGCCGATCCCGAGAGCGGGCTGGCGTTCGGCTATGTCACCAACGGGATGCAGCGCGGGGTGACGGCGGATCCGCGGGCGCAGGCGCTGGTGCGGGCGGTTGCTGCTTCCCACGTTGCCGGGTGACCCGCCGTCTTTCTTCTGTGGGGTTGACCCGCCTTCGGCGGGAGCGGGGAAGGGGGTGGGGTGGCCCCCCTGCTGGTGGTGGGTGCCGGGTGCGGGGCCTCCGGGGTGGTGTTGTGGACTGCTTCGCTTGACGTCCTCAACACCACCCCGGATGGGTGGCTTTGTGCACGAGTTGGGACAGCAGATATTCAGCGACGGGCAGAGTGCGGGCCGTTGCCATGTCCACGGTTTTGAGTCATCTGCCAAGATCTGCGAATGACAGGTACCGTTTGATGTACACAACAGAGCCGACAGAAGCCCGCATCGAGGATGCAGGCAACATCTTGGTTGCGCCTTCGATGGTGCAAGATGAGGGCTTGATCAGGGACTTCTTCGGGTCCACAATCACGCCGGAGGACCTTGCTTCTGGTGCGCCCGACCTCGCGCAGAAGACCGTCTACCTGTGTGGCGATATATCCGGGATCAGCCGCCGCCAACTGCAGGCGGCGGCCCGGGTATTCGTTGTTCGGGAGCTGTCACACGGTTACCACGAGGACGTCGACAAACCTTGGACTCTCGTCGGCCTCGGGCGAGTCCCCCTCCGCGTACACGGCGTTGGCGTTTACTACCGTCAACTTTTTGGGCTCGACGACGATCACTTCGGACGGATCCGTACGGAGCACGCGTTCCAGTCCCTGACGGAGTCCACCAAGCCTGGAACAGCCCATCGCAGCGGAATCTATCTGACGCCCGTCACGCGAAACGGTGACGAACTGCATTTCCGCCTGCTCCGGTGCTCCACGAATCTCTCGGGGCCGACCGAGAACTTTCGCCCGACCGACACGCGCATCGTCGGGGCTCTGAACCGCGAGGCCGCCGCCGTCTTCCGGAATCAGGCACCACTGAATCACGTCCTCGCTCAGATCTACCACAACACCCGCGCCACGACCGAGCGCAAGCAGTCCAAGGCCAAGATCTCGGCCCATGCCGACAAGACCAAGGACATGCCCGTCAATGGCATCATGGCCTTCTGCACCTTCTATGACGGGCTCGACAAGCTGCAGCCCCTGGCCGAAGACGCCTTCGACTACGGCGCGAAGGGTGCCAGCGGGCTGACCAAACTCCACTTTCGCCTCAAGGACCGGAGCGAAAAACGCAACGGAGCTGCGCTCCCGCCGCAGTTCACCCTGACCCTCCACCCCGGCTCCGTGTTCTTCATGCCGCTGTCCACCAACCGCCTGTATACGCACGAAATCCGGCCCTCGACGTTGGACGCCGAGTTGCTCCCGACCCGCCTGGGGTACGTGGTGCGCTGTTCGAGCGCCGAAGCCGTTCACAAGAACGGCCATACGTTCCTCAAACTTGCCGAGGATTTGGTGAAGCTGGGGCCACCCACACCGGCGGGCATGAACGAACTGCGCAGACTGTACGCCGAGGAAAACAGGACCTCGTCCTTCATTGATTACGGCGACGAATTTCTCTTCAGTATGAACACGGGAGACTACTTTGCCCCCCGAGTATAGGATCTCGGATGAGATCATCTCGTGTACTTTGCCGACCGAGGAGAATCTCTTTGCGGAGCTGTCCGCATCGGCTCGTTTGGAAGACGTAGGAAAAGGTCGGCGAGGCGCCGTGATTACCAAGATTGACGAGGCGGGTGGTGTGCCTCTCGTACGCACTACCACTCGATACAACAGCCCGACGCAGCGTTTCCGGGCAGTGCACGAACGGCTGGCGCAACAGATTCAAGAACGTGCGGCGCTTTCGGTCGACTTCAACAACGCTCTCATCGAGAACTACACGAACGCTTACAAGAACATGGGTAGCCATTCCGACCAAGCCCTCGACCTGGCCGACGAGTCGCTTATCGCTGTCTTCTCCTGCTACCAACATCCCGAAGCGAGCCCGCCAAGGAAGCTGATCTTCGAATCAAAGGGGCCCGGTGGCGAGAAGTTCGAGATCCCCCTCGCCCACAACAGTATCGTCGCGTTTTCTGTCGACTCGAATCGGCGACTCAGGCACAAGATCGCACTGGACGCACCCGTCCCGACGGCGGACAACCAATGGTTGGGTGTAACCTTTCGAACGTCAAAGACCTTCGTTCGGTTTCACGACGGACATGCATACCTCTCGCAGGGTGCGCGCCTCATGTCGGCCAACGATGAGCAGAAGAGCGAGTTTTACCGACTGCGGCGCCGTGAGAACAATGAAACGGACTTCACCTACCCTCTGCTGACATACACCATCAGCGAGAGCGATCTGATGCCGCCCGTCTGATCTTAAGGGCTTTTGAGCCGGGCCCCGCAGGAGGCACAGAGACGGATACGGGCCACGCCTTCAGGGGCGCTCGCCGGGGGCCTCTCCCGCGGGCCCGTGCTGTCGGAACTCGTGAACAATCCGATCCCGCCGCAGCGCCCGTGTGCCTCCCGTACTGCTGTAGAAGTGCTGTCCCTTCTCCCCTTCTCATGGACAGAGCCAGGAGGGGGGAGGGGGTATGTGGTGGGTGCCGGTGGGGAGTTGTGGGCCGCTGGAGCTCTGTTACGTCGCCATCATGCGGTCATGGAAGGGCCGTCATGCGGGGGCGTGAAGGTGTGCGGCATGAACGCTTCAGATTCCTTCTCCCGACCCGGGGACGGGTCGGTCGAGAGCTCGAAAGTCCGGTGGCGCTGGTCACGTAGAGGTGTGGGACTCACGGCTTCGGCGGGGGTGGTGGCGCTTACCGGGTCGCTGCTTGTGCCGTCGAGCGCGGGGGCGAGTCCGGGGGCCAGTCCGGGGGCGGGAGAGGCCCCGGTGCGGTCGATCCAGTGGTCCGACTGTCCCAAGGCCGAGCCGTCCATTCCTGCCCCGAGCAAGCGGACCCAGTGCGGGACGCTGGAGGTGCCGGTCGACTGGGCGAAGCCGGACGGGCCGACAATGAAGATCGCGGTGGCCCGCCAGAAGGCCACCGACCCGAAGAAGCGCATCGGGGTCCTGCTCTCGAACCCGGGCGGGCCCGGCACCCCCGGCGTGGACGATGCCTACTACGCCGAGGACCCGCACGAGGGCTACCCGGACGGCATCAGGAGCCGCTTCGACATCATCGGTTTCGACCCGCGCGGTATCGGCCGCAGCGGACAGTTCCGGTGCGACGACAAGCTCGCCGCGAAGATCCCCAACCGACCCAAGAACGCGGCCGAGTTCCAGCGGATGCGCACGCTCAACCAGCAGCTCGCCGAGAGCTGCCGGGCACGCAGCGGCGCGGTCGTCGACCACATGGACAGTGTCAGCGTCGCCCGCGACATGGAGGCGATCCGCGCCGCCCTCGGCGAGAAGAAGATCAACTTCCTGGGGCACTCGTACGGCACGCTCATCGGCCGCCAATACGCCCGCCTCTTCCCGGAGAAGCTCCGGGCGCTGGCCCTCGACAGCGCGATGGACCCGTCCCGGCCGGACGCCGAGCGCTTCCTCCGGGACGGTTCCGCGGCCGTCGAGGACGGTGTGCAGCAGCTCGCTGACTGGTGCGCGAAGAACACCTCCTGCGCCCTGAAGGGCCGGGACGTGAAGGCCGTCGTCCGCGGGCTCTTCGCGTGGGCGGACGCGGGCCGGCTGTTCGAGCCGGGGCCGCACGGCCCCACGAAGAAGAAGGTCACCGCCGACAAGCTGTCCGACTTCCTCACCTCCAACCTGAGGAAGTGGAATCCGCAGCCCACCGCTGAGCAGCTGAGTCTCCTGAACAGCGGCCGGGGCAAGGTCACCTGGACCGACAGCACCCCGGAGATCGCCTGGCGCACCGTGATGTGCCGGGACTACGACTTCCGGCTCCGCGGCTGGGACCAGTACCGCGAGCTGCAGCAGCGGGCCCGGTCCGACGCGCCGACTGCCCGCTACAACTCCCAGGCCCTGGACATGATCGCCGGCTGCCAGGGCTGGCCGGCCGCGCCCGAGCCGGAGCCGGCCCAGGCCAAGGGCCCGCTGCCGCCGGTGCTCATCGTGAACGCCAAGCACGACCTGGCGACCCCGCTGCCGGGTGCCCGGCGCATGAAGCAGGAGTTCCCGCAGGGGCGGCTCGCCGTCCTCGACTCCGTGGACCACTGGCTCTACCGCAAGTGCCAGTCGCCGCTCCCGGCACGGGCGGTCGACACCTATCTCCGTACGCTGAAGACGCCGTCCGACGGCACGGTGTTCCCGCAGCGTTGACGGGACCGCGGGCGGTGGCATCTGCTGGGTGCCGGGTGTGGCGCTGCCACACCCGGCACCAAGGGGAAGCGGCCCGTGGACGCGGTCCGGTGCGGTATGAGGGAGCGCGCATGAAGATAGTGATACCCGGCGGGACCGGTCAGGTGGGCGGAATTCTGAACCGTGCCCTGACCGCCGCGGGCCACGAGGTCGTGGTCCTGACCAGACGTCCGTCGCGGGCGGGGGAAGTGGCCTGGGACGGTGCGACGCCGGGCCCCTGGGCGGCGGCGGTCGACGGCAGTGACGTCGTGATCAACCTGGCCGGACGCAGCGTCAGTTGCCGCTACACCCAGGCCAACCTCCAGGAGATGATGGACTCCCGGGTGGACTCCGCCCGGGTCGTGGGCGAGGCGATCGCGGCGGCCGCCCGGCCGCCCCGTATCTGGCTGCAGATGAGCACCGCCACCATCTACGCCCACCGCTTCGACGCGCCCCACGACGAGGCGACCGGTGAGCTCGGCGGCTCGGAGCCCGGCGTCCCGGACTACTGGGCGTTCAGCGTCGGGATCGCCAAGGCCTGGGAGCGGGCACAGGAACAGGCCGCCACCCCGGACACCCGCAAGGTCGCCCTGCGCTCCGCCATGGTGATGAGCCCCGATCGCGGCGGGGTGTTCGATGTGCTGCTGCGGCTGGCGCGGCTGGGGCTCGGCGGCCCGGTCGCGGGCGGCGCACAGTACGTGTCCTGGATCCATGACCGCGACTTCGTCCGCGCGGTCGAGTTCCTGGTCGACCGGAGCGACCTCACCGGGCCGGTGAATCTCGCCGCCCCCGGTCCGCTGCCGCAGCGTGACTTCATGCGCGCGCTGCGGGCCGCCTGGGGCGTCCCGGTGGGCCTGCCGGCCACGAAGCGGATGGCCGAGCTGGGCGCGCTCGCGCTGCGTTCCGACACCGAACTCCTGCTCAAGAGCCGCCGGGTGGTGCCCGGCCGGCTGCGCGAAGCGGGTTTCGCCTTCGAGTACGACACCTGGCCGAAGGCCGCGGAGGACCTGGTGCGGCGCGCCCGCGGCGCACGGGCCGCCGGCTGAGCCGTCCGCGCGGCGCCCCTCAGCCGGTGTGCAGCATCAGGCCGATGCCGATGACCATCAGGCCCGCCGCGGCGATCCGGGGGGCGCCGAAGCGCTCCTTGAAGAAGAGGGCACCGATGGCGGCGCCCACGATGATCGAGGACTCGCGCAGGGCGGCGATCGGTGCGAGCGGGGCGCGGGTCTGGGCCCACAGGACCAGGCCGTAGGCGAAGACGGAGAGCACCCCGCCGGCCAGCCCGCGCAGCGCGAAGGGGCGGAGTTCGGTGAGGAGCCGGCGGCGGCGGGTGGCGAGCGCGTAGGCGGGGATCACGATGCCTTCGAGGAACATCAGCCAGGCGATATAGCCCAGGGAGCTGCCGGCGGCGCGTACGCCCAGGCCGTCGACGGTCGTGTAGGAGGCGATGGCGAGGCCGGTGGCGAGGGCGGCGGCGAGGGCCGGCCAGTGCGGCCTGGTCCCGGTGCCCCGGAAGCCCCAGAGGGCGACCCCGACCAGGCCCGCGGAGGCCAGGGCGACACCGGCCAGGGCCCAGCCGTCGGGAATCTCGTGCACGAAGACGGCGGCCAGGACGGTGACGACCAGGGGCGCGGTGCCGCGGGCGATGGGGTACATCTGCCCGAAGTCGCCCAGGCGGAACGACTGCATCAGCAGGGCCTGGTAGACGATGTGCAGCACGGCGGAGACCAGGAGGTAGGGCCAGGCGCCGGCGGCGGGGAGCGGGGAGACGGCGGCCAGGGCGATGCCGCAGACCGCGCCCCCGCCACCGACCAGGGTGAAGGCCAGGAGCTGGTCGCGGATGCCGTGGGCGATGGCGTTCCAGCTGGCGTGGGTGACGGCGGCCAGCAGGACCGCGGCGACGACGAGCGGGGTCACGAGGTGCGCTCGCGCGCGGTGGGCGACAGGACGGTCTGGGGTCCCGGGGCGGTGCCGGACGCGGAATCGCTCATGGCCCGCACGCTAGCGAAAGCTGTACGGGCCATGCGAATCACTTCCGGTCGCTGAGACGGGGCGCCCCGCAGGCGCCCCGCACCCATCAGCCGGCGGTGAGGAGGGCGCGGACCACCGGGCCCGCGTTGGAGCCGCCGTGTCCGCTCGCCGGGACGACGGCCGCCGCGGCGACATCGTCGCGGTAGGCGGTGAACCAGGCGTTGGGCTTCTTCTGGCCGTCGACCTCGGCGGAGCCGGTCTTGGCGCCGACGTCACCGCTGACCCCGGACATCGCCTCGGCGGCCGTACCGGACGTCGCGGTCAGCTTCATCAGCGACCTCAGACCGCTGAGGGTGGACGGCTTCATCGTGCGCGGGGCCTTGGCGAGCGTCCGGTGGTCCAGCGACGGCGAGACGATGTACGGCTGGTGGAAGGAGCCGGCCCGGACCGTCGCCGAGAGCGTGGCGACCGTGAGCGGGTTCATCCGCACCCCGCCCTGGCCGATCAGCGAGGCCGCCATCTGCGCGTCGCTCTGCACCGGCACCGCGCCGTCGAAGGTGGGGATGCCGGTCTGCCAGTTCAGGCCGATGCCGAAGACGTCCCGGGCCTCCTTGGTCAGATCGTCGTCGCTGAGGTCCTTGGCCTGCGAGATGAAGGCGTTGTTGCAGGACGCGGCGAAGCTCTGCGCGAAGGTGCCGTTCTTGATCTCGGACTTGTTGAGGTTCTGGAACTTCCAGCCGCCGACCGTCACGTACTTGGGGCACGGGTGGGACTTGCCCGGCGAGGTCATGCCCTTGTCCATCAGCATCGCCGCGGTGACGACCTTCATCGTCGAGCCGGGCGCGAGCGACCCCTGGGTGGCCAGGTTGAAGCCCTTCTCCGGGGAGTTGGCGAGCGCCAGGATCTCACCGGTGCTGGGCTTGACCGCCGCCGCGGAGGCGGACTTCTTGCCCTTGACCGCCCGCTCGGCCGCCGACTGCATTCCGGCGTCCAGGGTGGTCTTGAGCGTGCCCGGCGTCCCCTTGGAGAGCACCTTCAGGGTCTTGTCGGGCAGCTGGTCGGCGGGCTTGGCGCTCTTGGCCCGGTGGATGAACAGCTCCATGCCGGGCTTGCCGTCGGTCTTGTCGCCGTACTTGTCGCGCAGGCTGTCCAGCACCCCGGCCAGCGCCGGATGCGCCTCGGGGGTCAGCGCGGCGCCCTTGCGGTCCACGGCCTTGATCGGCGGCGCCTCGGCCTCGCCCGTCCGCAGCTGATCGCCCTTGGCGAGGCCCGGGTGAAGCATCGTCGGCTGCCAGGCGATCTGCGGCTTTCCGGTGGCCTTGTCGCGCTCCACGGTCGCGGAGGTGCGGTAGGAGTAGGCGGCCTTGGTGCCCTGGTAGTCGATCTGCGCGGCGACGGTGTACGGCACCTTGCCGCCCGCCGGCGCGCCCGGCGTGAGCGTCACCTTCGAGAACCGTGCCTGCTTGCCGAGGGACTCCAGTGCGCTCTTGCACTTCTCCGGGTCGTCCGTCAGCCCGGCCGCCTTGGCCGCGTCACCGGACTGCCACGCGGTCAGGAACTCCCGCGACGTCGTCTGCACTTCCTTGGCCGACAGCGGGCCGGTGGCGACCTTGGTCCCGTTGTCGCCCGACTTGCCATCCGCCGACCTGACCTCCTGGGGCGACTCGTCCGAGCCGCCGAAGAGCGTGAGGCCGCCCACGACGCCTGCCACCAGGGCCACCGATCCGCCGATCAGCCCGTACTTCACCTCACGGCGCATGCCACCGATTCCCTCCCAGAGCCTCGTCCTTGAATACGCACACAAGAACGTGCCTCGCACTCTAAGGGACACGGGGAGGCCCTGAGTCTCGATACGGGCACGGTCCGGTGACGCGCTGTTGTACGGCTGTTACGGAACTGTCGAATTTGGCGTCGCTACACCCAGGTGTCGAACCACATCCGGTGGTGCCAGGCCGACTTGGGGATCGGCATCCCCGTATAGAGGGGGTAGAAGTAGATGAAATTCCATGCGATCAGGAGAACCAGGACACCGGCGCCGACCGCGCCGATCGTGCGGCGGCGCTCCGTCGAGCCCGGTGGTCCGACCAGCGCGCCGATCATCATCGCCAGCGCCAGACACAGGAACGGGACGAACACCACCGCATAGAAGAGGAAGATGGTCCGCTCCTGGTAGAGGAACCACGGCAGATAACCGGCCGCGACGCCGCAGACGATCGCCCCGGCCCGCCAGTCCCGCTTGAACAGCCAGCGGTAGAGGACGTAGAGGAGCGCAAAGCAGGCCGCCCACCACAACAGGGGGGTGCCCAGCGCCAGCACCTCCCGGGCGCAGCCCTCGGCCGCCGTGCAGCCGTCCTGGCCGGCCTTGGGGTCCTCGTAGAAATACGAGACCGGGCGGCCCAGGACCAGCCAGCTCCACGGGTTCGACTGGTAGGTGTGCGGGGTGGTCAGTCCGGTGTGGAAGGAGTAGACCTCGGTCTGGTAGTGCCACAGGCTGCGCAGCCAGTCCGGCACCCAGACCCAGGCGCCCGTACGGCCCTCCGGTGTGGTCGCCCAGTCGCGGTAGTAGCCGCCCTTGGTGGCGATCCAGCCCGACCACGACGCGAGATAGGTGGCGAGGGCGACGACGACGGTGGCCCCGAAGGCGGGCAGGACGTCGCGGCGCAGGGCTGCGCGGAAGGGGTGCCGGGCGCCGGCCGTACGGCGGGCCGCGACATCCCACAACACCGACATCAGGGCGAAGGCCGCGAGGTAGTACAGGCCGTTCCACTTCGTCGCGGCGGCCAGGCCCAGACACATTCCGGCCGCGATCCGCCAGCGGCGCCAGCCCAGCCGCAGCCGGTCGCCGACCTCCTCGTCCGGGCGGGCCACACCGTCCGGACCGGAGGGCAGCGCCGCCGCCAGCCGGGCCCGGGTGCGGTCCCGGTCCACCAGCAGACAGCCGAACGCGGCCACCACCCAGAACATCACGATCAGATCGAGCAGGGCGGTCCGGCTCATCACGAAGTGCAGACCGTCCACCGCCAGCAGGGTGCCCGCCAGACAGCCCAGCGCCGTCGAGCGCAGCAGCCGGCGGCCGATACGGCAGATCAGCAGCACCGAGAGGGTGCCGAGCAGCGCCACCATGAACCGCCAGCCGAAGGGGTTCATCCCGAACACGCCCTCGCCCAGCGCGATCAGCCACTTGCCCATCGGCGGGTGGACGACATACGAGTGCTGGGGCGAGAGCAGCAGCTCCGGCGGATGCCCGACCAGCGCGTCATTGGCGTTCTTGGCCCAGGTGCCCTCGTAGCCGTACTGCAGCAGCGACCAGGCGTCCTTGGGGTAGTACGTCTCGTCGAATATCACCTTCCGCGGGCTGCCCAGGTTCCAGAACCGCAGCACCCCGGCGAACAGCGCCACCAGCAGCGGTCCGCCCCAGGCCGACCAGCGTGTCAGCCGGGCCGCGGCGTCCGGGCCCGCGCCGAACACGGCCCACAGACGGCCGCTCGGCTCGGGGAAGGCGGGCACCAGCCGCGCGCGGACATCGGTCTGCGGGCGGACGGGAAACCCGAAGCGGCGCAGTCGCCGCTGCCACACGGGGGGCGCTCCGGGCGGCTCCGGGGCGTGCTGCGCGGCGGCGTCGGTCGCGGTGGTGTCACTCGTCACCCGGCCCATCGTAGGGAAGCGGCCTGTGGGCCGGTGTGGAGCACACCGGGGGACACCGACCGGCCGGGGCACGGCGGCTCCCTGGGAGGATGGGATGGTGACTGGAACGCTGGTACTTGCAGGGACGCCCATCGGGGAGATCGCGGACGCACCGCCGCGGCTCGCCACCGAGCTGGCCGCCGCCGATGTGATCGCCGCCGAGGACACCCGGCGGCTGCGCCGGCTGACCCAGGCGCTGGAGGTCCAGCCGTCCGGGCGGATCGTGTCGTACTTCGAGGGCAATGAAGCGGCCCGGACACCCGAGCTGGCCGAGGCGCTGGCCGGCGGGTCGCGGGTGCTGCTGGTCACCGACGCGGGGATGCCCTCGGTCTCCGACCCCGGCTACCGGCTGGTCGCCGCGGCCGTCGAACGCGGCATCAAGGTCACCGCCGTACCGGGCCCCAGTGCGGTGCTCACCGCCCTGGCCGTCTCCGGGCTGCCGGTGGACCGCTTCTGCTTCGAGGGGTTCCTGCCCCGCAAGGGCGGTGAGCGGCGCACCCGGCTGCGCGAGGTCGCCGACGAGCGGCGCACCCTCGTCTACTTCGAGGCGCCGCACCGGCTCGACGACACCCTCGCCGCGATGGCCGAGATCTTCGGCGCTGACCGGCGCGCCGCGGTCTGCCGGGAGCTGACCAAGACGTACGAGGAGGTCAAGCGCGGGCGGCTGGAGGAGCTCGTGCCCTGGGCGGCCGAGGGTGTACGCGGCGAGATCACCATCGTCGTCGAGGGCGCCCCGGACACCGCGCAGGACCTGGGCGCCGAGGAACTGGTACGCCGGGTGCGGGTCCGCGAGGAGGCCGGCGAGCGCCGCAAGGAGGCCATCGCCGCGGTCGCCGCCGACGCCGGGCTGCCCAAGCGGGAGGTCTTCGACGCGGTGGTCGCGGCGAAGAACGCGGAGAAGGGCCCGGCGAAGGGCCCGGCGAAGGGCGCCTAGCAGGACGCGGAGAAGGGCCCGGCGGGGCGCGCGGCGAAAACCGACTCATCAGAAGGTAAATGACTGGCCTGAAAGGTAAAGCGCAGACCGGGATGGCGGGGAGTTTTCCCTGCCCCCGGCCAAATCTGGGCCAATACGGTCGTCGATCAGCTGCTTTGTGACCGGGAAAGGCGTCCACTGGACGTGGGACGAACGGTTCCCGAAGACCTTGTCCAGCGGACAAGAGGAGCGCAGCACATGAGCGATTTCGCCAGGACCCCCGGAGTTTCCACGACGACCACCGGCGGAGAACACCCCGCCCCCCGGCCCGACGCCGCCGCGCACGAGGCGTACTCCTTCGCCTGTATGCGGTGCGGCCACGGCTGGGAGCAGGCCTACGAGATAGTCCATCAGGTCGACGGCAAGGGGGAGCTGCATGTCGTCTACTACGCGGACGGCGCCCGCGTCCCGTCCCCGCTGACCTGCCCCACCTGCCTGAACTGCGGCTCCGACGTCGTGCGCATCATGCGCTCCGGCCAGGTCTCCATGGTCTCCGAGGCGATGGCGAACATGCATCAGCGCCGCCCCGCCGGGGAGCGGAAGAAGGAATCCCCCGCGGCGGACCCGGACCGCACCGGCTGCACCGCCGAGGACGAGGAATCCGGCCGCCACCACTGGCACCTCTCCGACCTGCTGCACCCCTTCCAGCACCACCGCCGGTGAGTGCCGTGCCGCGTCCCTCGTAGGATCGCGGCCATGGCACCGCAGGACAAGAACACCCCGCCGCCGCTGCCCGAACCGCTTCGGGTGGCGGTCGCGGATTCGCACACCCACCTGGACATGCAGGAAGGCACCGTCGACGAGGCGCTCGCCAAGGCCGCCTCCGTCGGCGTGACCACCGTGGTCCAGGTGGGCTGCGACCTGGCCGGTTCACGGTGGGCCGCCGAGACGGCGGCGGCCCACGACAGCGTGCACGCCACCGTCGCGCTGCACCCCAACGAGGCGCCCCGGATCGTCCTCGGCGACCCGGACGGCTGGTCACGGCAAGGGGCGCGGGAGCCCGGCGGTGACAGTGCCCTGGACGCCGCCCTCGCCGAGATCGACAAGCTGGCCGCCCTGCCGCAGGTCCGCGGCGTCGGCGAAACCGGCCTGGACTACTTCCGCACCGGCCCCGAGGGCATGGCCGCCCAGGAGGCGTCCTTCCGGGCGCACATCGAGATCGCCAAACGGCACGACAAGGCCCTGGTCATCCACGACCGCGAGGCACACGACGATGTGCTGCGGATCCTGCGCGAGGAGGGCGCGCCCGAGCGGGTTGTCTTCCACTGCTACTCCGGCGACGCCGAGATGGCCCAGATCTGCGCCGCGGCCGGCTACTTCATGTCCTTCGCCGGCAACGTCACCTTCAAAAACGCCCAGCACCTGCGCGACGCCCTCGCTGTCGCCCCGCCGGAGCTGGTCCTCGTCGAGACCGACGCCCCCTTCCTCACGCCCGCCCCGTACCGCGGACGGGCCAACGCCCCGTACCTCATTCCGGTCACGCTGCGGGCGATGGCCGAGGTCACGGCGGTGACGGAGGACGCACTGGCCACCGCCATCGCGGCGAACACGGCGCGGGCCTTCGGTTACTGACGGTTCGCGGCAGACTTCCGACGGCCACCGAAGGGGCCGCGCGCCCCGCCGGAAAGACCTCCCACATCCCCCGATCCGGTCACTTTCCGTATCGGACCGACTTTGGAGAGTGGCGGCGACTCCGCTACATTCCGGCCGTCAACCGCAGCCGGGGCATGTGGAGCGCGCCGTGAGTCATTCGCAGAGCAGCCACCGCGCCGCGCGCGGCCGTCGCAAACGCCGTGCCGAAGGCCCCGAGGCACTGCGCGGACTGCTGCCCCGGGCCCTGGTCGTGGCCTTCCTCGCCGGCGGCACCACCGCCTTCATCGCGCACGACAAGGCGATCCGGCTCACCGTCGACGGCGCCCCGCGCACCCTGCACACCTTCGCCTCCGACGTCGACGACCTGCTGGCCGACGAGCGGCTCGGCATCGGCGCCCATGACATCGTCGCGCCCGCCCCCGGCACCGCCCTCCGCAGCGGCGACGAGGTCGTCGTCCGGCACGGCCGCCCGGTGGTGCTGACCATCGACGGACAGCGCCGCACGGTGTGGACCACCGCGGACACCGTCGCCGGCGCACTCGACCAGCTCGGCGTCCGCGCCGACGGCGCCTACCTGTCGGCCTCCCGCTCCCGGCGCATCGAGCAGCGCGGCATGGCGCTGGCGGTCCGTACCGAACGCTCGGTGGTGATCGTCGCCGACGGCCGCGAACACCGGGTCCGCACCAACGCGGCCACCGTCCGCGAGGCCCTGGCGGAGGCCGGGCTCGCCCTGCGCGACCAGGACACCACCTCGGTGCCGCAGGACAGCTTCCCGCGCGACGGCCAGACCATCTCGGTGCTGCGGATCACCGGCTCCAAGGAGGTCCGTGAGAAACCCATCCCCTTCCGTACGCTCCACCGGACCGACCCCCGCCTGGCCCGCGGCACCGTGGCGGTCGTCCAGCAGGGGCGGCCCGGTGTGCGACGGGTCACCTACCGGGTGCGCACCGTCAACGGCGTCAAGCAGAAGCCGAAGCGGCTGCACAGCGAGGTCGTGCGCGCCCCGCGCCCGCAGATCGTGCACCTCGGCATCAGGGAGCTGCCCACCTCCGTGCGCGGCGCCGACCACCTCGCCTGGCATGCGCTGGCGCAGTGCGAGGCGGGCGGCCGGCCGAACGCCGTCGACCGCTCGGGCAACTACGGCGGGCTCTACCAGTTCGATGTCGCCACCTGGCGGGCCCTCGGCGGCCGCGGCCGGCCGCAGGACGCACCGGCCGGCGAGCAGACCTACCGGGCCAAGAAGCTCTACATCAGCCGGGGGGCGAGCCCGTGGCCGGTCTGCGGCCGTAAGCTTCACGGGTGAACGAGCGCAACGAGGCTGTGGCATGAGCAAGAGCACCACCGACGATTCCGGTCCCCTGCTGGGCGCCGCCGACATCCGCGAGCTGGCGGCCGCGCTGGGCGTCCGCCCCACCAAGCAGCGCGGCCAGAACTTCGTCATCGACGCGAACACCGTCCGCCGGATCGTCCGCACCGCCGAGGTCCGGCCCGACGATGTCGTGGTCGAGATCGGCCCGGGTCTCGGCTCGCTGACCCTGGGCCTGCTGGAGGCCGCCGACCGGGTCATCGCCGTGGAGATCGACGAGGTGCTGGCAGCCGCACTGCCGTCCACCGTCGCGGCCCGGATGCCCGACCGCGCCGACCGCTTCGCGCTCGTGCACAGCGACGCCATGCACGTCACCGAACTGCCCGGCCCCGCGCCCACCGCGCTGGTCGCCAACCTCCCCTACAACGTCGCCGTGCCGGTGCTGCTGCACATGCTCGCGGCCTTCCCCACCATCGACCGCACCCTGGTCATGGTGCAGTCCGAGGTCGCCGACCGGCTCGCCGCCCGCCCCGGCAACAAGGTCTACGGCGTGCCGTCCGTGAAGGCCAACTGGTACGCCGAGGTCAAGCGGGCCGGCGCCATCGGCCGCAACGTCTTCTGGCCCGCCCCCAACGTCGACTCCGGCCTGGTCTCCCTCGTCCGCCGCGACCGGCCGATCGAGACCACGGCGAGCCGCGACGAGGTCTTCGCCGTCGTCGACGCGGCCTTCGCCCAGCGCCGCAAGACCCTGCGGGCCGCGCTCTCGGGATGGGCCGGATCGGCCGCCGCTGCGGAGGCCGCCCTGGTCGCCGCGGGCGTCTCACCGCAGGCCCGCGGCGAGGCACTGACCGTCGAGGAGTTCGCCAGGATCGCCGAGCACAAGGGACCGGGCGGGGCGCCCGGCATCCGTCAGACAGGGGGAGCCACCGCATGACCGGCACGACTGATCCGACGGGCACGACTGGCCCGACGGGCACGACTGGCCCGGCGGGCACGACTGGCCCGGCGGGTACGACTGATCCGGCGGGTACGACTGGCCCGGCGGGTACGACTGATCCGGCGGGTACGACTGACCCGACCGCCACGCCCGCAACGACCGCCGCCTCGGTCACCGTCCGGGTGCCGGCCAAGGTCAACGTCCAGCTGGCCGTGGGCGCCGCCCGCCCGGACGGCTTCCACGACCTGGCGAACGTCTTCCTCGCCGTCGGCCTCTACGACGAGGTCACCGCCACCCCCGCCGACACCCTCCGGATCACCGCCGACGGCCACGACGTCGACCAGATCCCCCTGGACCGCACCAACCTGGCGGCCCGCGCCGCCGAACTCCTCGCCGCCCGCCACGGCATCGAACCGCACGTCCACCTCCACATCACCAAGGACATCCCCGTCGCGGGCGGCATGGCCGGCGGCAGCGCGGACGCCGCGGGCGCCCTGCTGGCCTGCGACGCGCTCTGGTCGACCGGCGCCTCGCGCGAGGAACTCCTCGACATCTGCGCCGAGTTGGGCAGCGATGTGCCGTTCAGCCTGGTCGGCGGGGCGGCCCTGGGGCGGGGGCGCGGCGAGCTGCTGACGCCGTTGGCCGTCGGCGGCACCTTCCACTGGGTCTTCGCGGTGGCCGACGGTGGCCTCTCCACCCCGGCCGTCTACGGCGAGTTCGACCGGCTGACGACGGGGACGGACGTCCCGGAGCCGGAGGCCGCCCCCGAGCTGCTGGCCGCCCTGGAATCCGGCGACGCCGCGGCCCTGGCCGCGGCCCTGGCCAACGACTTGCAGCCCGCGACGCTCTCGCTGCGGCCGTCGCTGACCGCAACCCTGGAGGCCGGTACCGCCGCTGGATCCCTGGCCGCGCTCGTCTCCGGCTCCGGCCCGACCACCGCCTTCCTGGTCAAGGACGCGGAGGCGGCAGGGGAGGTGGCGTCGGCCCTGCTGGCTTCGGGGACGTGCCGCCAGGTACGGGTGGCGGATTCTCCGGCGGTGGGGGCGAGGGTTCTCTAGGGCGGGGCCGGTTCTGCAGGGCGGGATGGTTCTGCAGGGCGGGGACGGTGCTCGAAACGGGCGTGGCGGCGATGTCGCCGTGGGGTCAAGTCCCGTACCCTCCAGGCTAGTTCAACTGCTAGGTGCTGCGACGAGAGGGGACGCCATGGTGCAGATCGAGGGTGCACGCCTGTTCCGGGAAAGCTGGATTGCGGGAGTGCACCAGCACTTCCCCGGGGAGCCGAAGGCCGGATACGTCACTCCGTGGGGCGACACCCCGCAGTGGGAGCGCGAGGCCGCCGGTTCGGTCTACGAGCAGGTGCGCCGGTTCATCGAGATCAGCGACGGGCACACGTCCAGGCTGTCCCGGGAGCAGAAAGGCCGGTTCGTCGCGACCTGCTGGACGGCCCAGATGTTCAAGCACTTCGACGACCCGAAGCCGGGCTACGTTGCGGACTGGCCCGACCTTCCGGCCTGGCAGCAGGAGACGGACGCCGACATCTTCGAGGCCATCGAGAAGGCGCTGAGCTGACCACATAGAGGCGTCTCTTGGTGGCCAGCTGGCTGGAAGCGTTCAGGCGCTTGGGAGAGATCAGACGCCCGGGAGGTCGGTGTCCTTGACGATGGTAACGAAGGACGACCAGGCGGCGGCCGGGAAGACGATCGCCGGGCCGTGCGGGTCCTTGGAGTCGCGGACGGGGACGATGCCGGGGAGGTCGTAGACGACCTCGACGCAGTCCCCGCCATCGCCGTTGGTGTAGCTGCTCTTGCGCCAGACGGCGGTGCTCAAGTCAACATGGCTGTTGGCCATTTCGGTCATCCCCTGCCGTTGCTTCGACCCCCGCAACGGAAGCCTGCCCGCCCCGCGGGGCCACAACGCAGCGTTGTCGGGCGGCGTTCTCGCGGACGCCCTGTGTCCCGGAGCCTTCGGGCGCCCGGGAGAACATCAGACGCCCGGGAGGTCGGTGTCCTTGACGGCGGTGACGAAGGACGACCATGCGGCGGCCGGGAAGATGAGCGCCGGGCCGTGCGGGTCCTTCGAGTCGCGGACGGGGACGATGCCAGGGAGGTCGTCGGCGACCTCGACGCAGTTCCCGCCGTCGCCGTTGGTGTAGCTGCTCTTGCGCCAGACGGCGGTGCTCAAGTCAATCCGGTTGCTTGTCACTTCGGTAGTCCTCTGCGGCCGCCTCGATCATGGTCAGGGACGCCTCAGGAGCGAGTGCGGCGGCCCTGAGCCGATCGTATGCCTTGCGGTATTTCTTCACGAGGGCCGGATCGTCGATCGTGTCGCCGCTGTACTGCGATTCAAGGTAGGCCAGGGGCGGAGCATCCGGAAAGGTCGTCAGCTGCAACAAGCCCACCGTCATGAGGGGGTGCGGTCCGCAGTTCCACGGAAGGACCTGTGGAACGATCCGGCGCTTCCTCGCCAGCTCCGCGATGCGGTCGAGCTGATCAGCCATCGCGGCCGCAGGGAGGACCGGGCAGCGCCACACGTACTCGGGCAGGATCACCCAGTATTCAGGGGTCTTGCGCTCATTTTCGAAGAGGCGGGCCCTCGCAGTGCGGGCGCTGACCTTCTCCTCCACCTCCTCGTCGGGTGCCAGCGGATGAGTCGTCCGTACCACCGCCCGTGTGTACGGCTCGGTCTGCAACAACCCCGGGATGAGGGTGGGACACCACTCCTCGATGGTTTCCGCGTACTTCTCCGCCTCCAATACGCGCTCGAAGTACTCGGCATGGCCCGTCCGCTTCGCCTTCCGCACGTCCTCGCAGCGCCGTTGGAAGAAGCCATTCGTCTTGAGCACCTTGTCCACGTGCTCGGCCAGCTCCGCCGGCATCCGCCGTTCGCCGCGTTCGATCTCGCTGAGGTGGCTCGGGCCGTAGAAGCTGCCCTCGACCAGTTGCGAGAGCGTGAGTCCGGCCAACTCCCGCTGGTAGCGCAGTTCCTTGCCGTAAAAGGTGGGGACTCCCGCCGAGCCGTCAATGTCCTTGCGTCGTGCCACGGTTCACCGCCGTACGTGTCGCTGGTTCACAGTCGTTGCGGACGGACTCCGGCGGTTCCCCGTATTTCCACCACTTCGCTCCACGCAATCCCCGGACCACGGCCGGGAGCCCAACCCTCTTTCACGCTACGCCGCGTCACGTCACTGTGTAAGCGGTTCGTCGCTATGCGTACAGAAAGGCCGGCTCCATGCCCCTCGACCACTCCCGCCCCGACGACGTGCACGAAAGCGCCGAAGAGCTGCGCGCCGCGCTGAAGGACAACGGCATCACGCTGCCGTCGCTCGGCGTCGATCTGCCCGGCTTCGCGGGTGTCTACGGCGTCTCGCTCGTCGCCTTCGGTAACTGCAACGCGGCCACCGCCCGCCGGCTCGCCGAGGTTCTTCGCAAGGCGGCCGCCCGTTGAATGGAGTGCTGCGCCTCGTCCGAACGATCCTCGGGCGGCTGCTGAGTTGGTTCCTTCCGGGGCGGGGTGGCCATCGGGCGAGCACCAGTACCGGTGTGCTCGCCGCCGCGGCCTGGTCACCGGCGGCTCCGGCGCGGCGGCGCCTCGTACATGTCCGCCAGGTACCGCCCGGCCTGCTGCCGCTCTGCGGTGCGGACAGCGGGCTCGTCCGGCCGTACGTCGCTGCCGCGGAGGCCCGGCAGCGTGCGGCTCAGGACGCCCGGCGCCGGGAGCTGGAGGAGGCCGTACGGAGACTCAACACCTGGTCGTCCGGTGGGGGCGGGCGCCACTGAGGGGCCAACGGCGGGGCCAGACGCACCCGCAACGGCGCGCCTCTGCTACGCCGCGCTCCCGGCACCGGCACCTTCCCGCTACGCGCCCGCCCCCGCTACGCCGAGCCCCCGGCACCGGTAGCGGTACCGGCCGCCTCGGCCAGCACCCCAGCCACCACCCGCCCCGCCCGTACCGCGTGCTCGGCGGTCGTCGGGACGCAGCGGTCCGCCGCCGGGTCGTACGCGGTCATGATCACGCCCGCGTGGTCGGTCTCCGGCTCCTGGAGGGTCACCGGCCGGCCCGGCGCCCGTAGCGCTTCCGTGAGGTCGCGGGAGTAGCGGGCGTCCACGGCGGTGTCGCGGGTGCCGTGCACCAGACGGACCGGTACGCCGGGGTCCCGGCCCGCGGCGAGATCGGCCAGCGGCGCCGTCCCGGTGGTACGCGCCGGCACGTCGTAGCGGCCCGCCACACCCACCACAGCTCGCGGCCGCCACCCCTCCACGATCTCGGGCCGCAGCGCGACCCCGAGCGCGGCCCCGGCCCCCGCCGACCACCCGGCCAGCACGAACGACTCCCCGTCGCCGCCCAGCCCGCCCGCTTCCTCGCGGACGAAGGCCAGGGACTCCAGCAGGTGCGCCCGGCCGGCGTCCGCGGCGTCCGCGCGCCAGTCCGGTACGAGCACCAGCAGCCCGCGCGCCGCCGCCGTCCGGGCCAGGGGCTCCAGGACGTCCCGCTCGTCGGGGCCGATACCGTGCCAGAGCAGTACGGTCGGCGCTGGCCGGGGGGCGCCCGCCGGACGGTAGACGTCCAGCTGCTTGCCGCTCGGGCCATAGACCAGCCCGCGTTCCGTCTCCACTGCCATGCCCATGCCCATGTCCGGTGCCATGGCGGCACGTTACAACGGGACGCGACGCCTCAGGCGCCCACGATGGCGAGCGACACCACCCAGGACAGGACCAGCAGACACGGGGCCGCCAGGAGGCAGCGCCAGGCGGCACCGCTCTTGCTGCCCATGCCTGCCATCCCTGCCACCGTCAGGAGGGCGGCCACGAATGCGGCGGCCATCGGCAGGCCCCCGACGATCTGCTGGCCGCCCGTGGAGCACATCATGCGGGCGTCACCCTCGTAGCAACCGTCGCTCGCCATCACCAGCAGCGGCGCGAACAGCCCGGTCACCCCGGCGAACGCCAACAGGAGCAGGCCGACGAAGAAGCGGCCCACGGCGGAGCCCGTCTCCGGCGGTGCATCGTCGTGCACGGGAGCGGCGGCAGGCGCCTGGTCGTTGATCATGCGGGCCACGCTAGGTCCGCCGACAGCCCCTGCCATCAGTACGGCTACTCATCTCCCGGCGCTCATCTCCCCGCACTTATCCACAGGTATTTATCTCCCCGCGGTCCTCGTCCGCACGCCGACTAGGCTGGGGAGGTCGATCGATCTGAAGTGCAGGTCGGAAGCGCAGGTCTGAAGTGCAGGAGTGAGATGGCCGTCAACCTCGTCAATCTGGAAGCCGTCGGCAAGGTGTACGGAACCCGTGCCCTGCTCGACGGTGTCTCGCTCGGCGTCAACGAGGGGGACCGGATCGGCGTCGTCGGGCGCAACGGGGACGGCAAGACCACCCTGATCCGGATCCTCGCCAAGCTGGAGGACACGGACAACGGCCGGGTCACCCACAACGGCGGCCTGCGCCTCGGCGTCCTCACCCAGCACGACTCCCTCGACCCGGCCGCCACCATCCGGCACGAGGTCATCGGCGATCTCGCCGACCACGAGTGGGCCGGCAACGCCAAGATCCGCGACGTCCTGACCGGCCTCTTCGGCGATCTGCACATGCCGGGCTTCACCCAGGGCCTGGACACCGTCATCGGCCCGCTGTCCGGCGGTGAGCGCCGCCGCATCGCCCTTGCCAAACTCCTCATCGCCGAGCAGGACCTGATCGTCCTCGACGAGCCCACCAACCACCTCGACGTCGAGGGCATCTCCTGGCTGGCCGGGCACCTGCGGGCCCGCCGCTCCGCCCTCGTGGTCGTCACCCACGACCGCTGGTTCCTCGACCAGGTCTGCACGCGCATGTGGGACGTCCAGCGCGGCGATGTCCATGAGTACGAGGGCGGCTACAGCGACTACGTCTTCGCGCGGGCCGAGCGGGAGCGGATCGCCGCCACCGAAGAGGTCAAGCGGCAGAACCTGATGCGCAAGGAGCTGGCCTGGCTGCGGCGCGGCGCCCCGGCCCGTACCAGCAAGCCACGCTTCCGCATCGAGGCCGCCAACGAACTGATCGCGGACGTCCCGCCGCCCCGCGACAATGCCGAGCTGATGAAGTTCGCCAGCTCGCGGCTGGGCAAGACGGTCTTCGAGCTGGAGGACGTCAGCGTCCAAGCCGGGCCGAAGGTCCTCCTCAAGCACCTGACCTGGCAGCTGGGCCCCGGCGACCGGATCGGCCTGGTGGGCGTCAACGGCGCCGGCAAGACCTCGCTGCTGAGGGCGCTGTCCGAGGCGGCCCGCACGCAGGGCGAGACGCAGCCGGTGGCCGGCCGGATCACCGTCGGCAAGACCGTCAAGCTGGCGTACCTCTCCCAGGAGGTCGGCGAACTCCCCCCGACGCTACGGGTGCTGGAGGCCGTCCAGCAGGTGCGCGAGCGGGTCGACCTGGGCAAGGGCCGGGAGATGACCGCCGGCCAGCTCTGCGAGAAGTTCGGCTTCACCAAGGAGAAGCAGTGGACCCCGGTCGGCGACCTCTCCGGCGGTGAACGCCGCCGCCTCCAGATCCTCCGCCTCCTCATGGACGAGCCCAACGTCCTCTTCCTCGACGAGCCCACCAACGACCTCGACATCGAAACCCTGACCCAGCTGGAAGACCTCCTCGACGGCTGGCCCGGCTCCCTCATCGTCATCAGCCACGACCGCTACTTCATCGAGCGCACCACCGACCGCGTCCACGCCCTCCTCGGCGACGCCACGCTACGGATGCTGCCGCGCGGCCTGGACGAATACCTGGACCGCCGCCAACAGGTCATCGACGCCGCCACCCCGGCCCCCGCCCCACAGACCACGGCCCCCAAGAAGGCCGCCGCGGTCAACCGCGCCGCCCAGAAGGAACTCCAAAAGATCGAGCGCCAACTGGACAAGCTCGGCACCAAGGAGGCCACTCTCCACACCCAGATCGCCGAGAACGCGACGGACTTCGAGAAGGTCGCCGGACTCGACGCCCAGCTCCGCGAACTGAGCGCGGAGAAGGATGAGTTGGAGATGCGGTGGTTGGAGTTGGCTGAGGAGGCGTAGGGCGAGTCGGGGCGGGCGCTCGGAGACGGGCGCTCGATGACGGGCGGGACGCTACTGATCCCTGTAGCGACGCGAAGCACCGTACGGTCACCGCGGCAAAACGACATGGCGGCCGTACGGCGCTCAGCGCCGCTCCAGGAGTTGCTCCGCGAGCAGCGGAGAGGCGTGATTACAGCGGCTTCCTGACCTCACCGCGAATCTTGCCCGCCTTATCGGCGAATTCCTGAAGGTCGATGGAACGCGGATCCTTCGACAGCGCCGAGCCATCGGTTTCGACGACATTCCCGCTCGTACTGGAATCGGCCCAGACGCAGAACGGCACCGTCACCTTCTGCCCCATATCCGTCTTCACATTCACACCACAGGTGAGCGGATCTCCGCCCCCGCTGGGCGTGAACTCCTTATCCATCACGACGGCTTCCGTCCTACCGTCGCGCGTCATCCCACGGATGGTGTGGTCGACGGCCGTCTCGGGATCGTCAATGACCCCGTAGAGCCCCAGCATCACCAGCGACTTGGTCCCGGACGAGTACTGCCCGCCCACTGCCTTGACGCCGTGAGCGCCGGCCCCGTCTTGCGGCACCGCATCGCTGGCCTGCTGGGATATGTCCTTGGCGAGCTTGTACTCCCCGCTGGCCAGAGTCTTCGGCACCGTGATCCGGTACTTCGGCCCACTGGCCCCGCCCGACGACCCCCCTCCACCACGGATCCCCGCATTCGACGCCACCGTCCCCAACACCAGCACCCCGGCCACAGCCCCAAGAATCCCCCACGCTTTCCCGGCCTTCCGCTTGGGCGGTATGGGCGGCGGCATGCCTGGCCCGCCGTACCCGAAGGGGGGCGCCTGCTGCGGCATCCCATAGGGGCCTGGCTGTTGGCCGTACGGCGCCGGTCCGGCGGGGTGGGGCGGCTGTCCATAGGGCCCTGGCCCGCCGAGGCCGGGGTGAGCCTGCTGTCCATAGGGTCCCGGCCCGCCAGGAGCGACCCCCGGCGGATACCCAGCAGGCTGTCCGGGCTGCGGCATCTGCGGCGCCCCTTGCGGCGCACCGTAACCCGGCACCTGCCCGAAACCACTTGGCGGCTGTTGCGGTGTAGTCATTTACTTTTTCCTTTTCGGAGGCGCGGCAAGAACCAAGGCCTCTGAATGTGTCGCTTCCATTCAGTGGCGATGAGTGAATGGGCGCGTCCGTCATAAGTTCTGTGGGGATGGTTCGGATGGGTTCGTCAATAATGTCGACATAGATATGCGAAAGTTGGAGGCAGCATCAGGTGCGCCAGCGTTCACTCGCCGGCCGAGGAATCAGCGTGCACGCCAGCACGCGCCTGCGGCTAGATGCGCAACCGGTGTCGACGTCCCGCAGACGCATCCGAGGAATCACTCAAGGGCGATCCAAGAACTCAACTGCCGCCTCGATCAATTGATCGAACGGTTCAATAATCTTCTCCTGTTCGCCGGGAGTTGTGGATTCAACTCGGTGCCCCCCGGCTCGGAGTGGGGTGATCCAAATTTCTCCTGCTGTCCTGTCGGTGTGGTCCCTGGCGAGGCGGAGGGTGCCATGGCTCAAAAACGGGAAAAGTGTGCGTAGGCGATCATTCGAGTGGATCTTTTGAAGTAGGGCCTGGGAGAAAAATGGATCTCCGTCGGTGAGAAGTTGATTCCACTGCGTTGCGACGGGATCACCTGTTTCGTAGGCCTGTGCCATTTCATCAAAGTGCATATAAGGGAAGAGGGTATTCAATTCCTGAAGCGTTACACCCCTTCGCCATGCGTCCAACATCTTGACTGTCGAAACAATGTCATCAGTTCCGCCACTCGCCCAGGAGTGCACGTCATTTTCAATGCTGATCGAGAACCATCGCCTATCCACCCCAAGATTGATCAATGCGGACCCCCTGTCGGAGTCTGATGCGGCGGAGACGAATTCAGCTTCTTTGGAGCCGGAACCTGGTCGCACGCGACCCAATTCAATTCCGTTATCTTGGGAGGTGTGAATCAGTGCAGACGCAAGGCCGCCAAGTTTGACCAGGTCGGGGTATAGGTCGGCGTTCAGGGCACCTGCGTCCCCCCGGCCTGGACCTTCATTTTCAGCCGTCATCTAGAATCCTTTTGGGAGGTAAGCGGTTGAATTCATTCAAGGTGATTGGTGCAGGTAATGCAATCTACCTGGAGCGGGGAATTCAGTCGAAGAAAGGGATCACCCGTCCGAAAGAGTTCCAATCGGGCTCAGGGACGGCGACAATGTTTCCACCGCTGTCATAGAACTTGATGGTACCCCAGTCTCGATGGCCATGCTTCACTGCCCTGGCTATCCAGCCCATCTCCTCTTCCGTTGCATGCGGGGCGATTCCTTTTTCATGACCTAGCCCCCTCTTGGCCATGCCCTCGAATCCTCCAGAGAATCCCTTCATGTTTACGTGAATTTTTACGGAATTGTCTTTGATGGCGTCCAGTACATGAGAGCGCCAAAGTTCAGGATGGACGTTCATGAAATGTTTAAGGCCTCGTTCGTTAGCGAACTCTTCGACTTTTCCATGTTTGTACCCCAGGGCCACTTCGCAGGGTGTAAGCCCGAGGGGATCTAGCCATGCGAGAGGGTTGGAGACGTAAGTCGCCGGATTTGGAGATGGGCTGAGGCCAAGGGGGTCGGGGGCGAGGTATCGGGCAATATGTGGGTCGAAAGTTCGAAAGTAGTTGTAATGAAGTTGGGTCTCCGAGTCGAAGTACTGGCCGGGGAACCGCAATGGCGTGTACGCTTGGGCGTTACTTTTCCAGGTAGTGGTACCCCAAAGTGTGGCCCGTGCGTTCCAAGTGATATCGCCAGTTTCTGAAACCAGTTGCGTAGGCGTGCCAACGAGATCGGTAACAATTGCGAAGTAGCGCTCATCGATTTCGCTCCGGGGTGTGGTGGCAGCAGCGGCGAGCTCTATCTTGCGCTCAGTTTGGCTAAGTGCTGTCAGGCCCCTGTGATCCCAAGTGAGGGCAATGGCTGCGAGGCCACCCGGGGCATGCGTGGCTTGTTCGGTGAGGGTAGAACCGTCCCAAGTGAAGTCAGTTTGCTCCACCACCGTTGATGTGTCATCCGCGAGACGCTGTTTGGATATACGCCGGTCGAACGGGTCATAGAGGTAGCGCCACGTTGTGCCGTCCGGTGTGACCACGGAAGTGAGGCGGTCCTCGGAATTCCAGGTGTAGTGCCAGGTATCCGGTTTGCGGGAAAGTCGGGCCTTTTGGCGGAGGGTTACGCGCCCGAGTCCGTCGTGTTCGTAGCGGATGCGGCCGGCGTGGGTGATGTTGGTGCCGGTGTAGGTGCGGTCGCCCCGGGCTGAGGCGCTGGCGTGACGGTCCGGCCAGGTGGCGTGGGTTTGGTTGCCGGCCTCGTCGTAGGCGTAGGTCTCGGTCCAGTCGGTGGCGTGGACCGCGGTGACGCGGCCGGCGCGGTCGAGGTCGAAGGTGCGGCGGCCGGTGTGGGAGTCGTCGATCGCGGTGAGGTGGCCGTCGGGGCGGTAGGTGTAGCCGCGGTGGAGGACTCGTCGTGCTTCGGCAGCGGCAGGGTTCTGTGGGCTGTCCGTGCCGGTGGGGGACTGGAGGGTGCCGGTCGCCGCTGTGGTGAGTGACTGGCCGGTGAGGCGGCCGGTGGGGTCCCAGGTGTGGGCGAGCTGGAGGTGGTCGCCGATGGTGCGGGTGAGTTCTTGGCCTGCTGCGTCGTGATCGAAGGTGAGGACATGGCCGGCGATGTCCATGGCCGTGCGGTTGCCCGCCGCGTCGTAGGTGTAAGTGGTGGTGTGGCCGGTTGGGGTGGTGCGTGACGTGCGGCGGCCCAGGACGTCGTAGGTGAACGTCATGGTGCGGCCGTTGACGGTTTCGGTGGTGACGCGGCCGAGGGTGTCGCGGGTGTAGGTGACGGTGGCGTCAGGGTTGGCTGCCTGCCGAAGGCTTCCGCCCGAGTCGTGCTCGTAGGTGGTGACCAGTCCCGCGGCGTTCTTCTCGGTGATGCGGCCGAGGGGGTCGCGGCTGTAGGTGGTGACTTCGCCGAGGGTGTTGGTGCGGGTGGCCAGTTGGCCGGCGGCGTCGTGGGTGTAGGCCAGGACCCGGTCGTCGAAGTCGGTCTCCGATATCAGGCGCCCGGCGCCGTCGTAGGCGTAGTTCCAGGTCAGGCCCTGAGGGTTGGTGACCTGGGTGAGGCGGAGTTCGGTGTCGTGAGTGAACTCGTGGCGGACGCCGTCGGGGTCGGTGCGGGCCACCAGAAGGTCGAAGTGGCTGTATTCGTAGTGGGTGGTCTGGCCGATGGCGTCGGTGTGGGTGAGGCGGTTGCCCTCGCCGTCATAGGTCCACTCCTCGGTGGCGCCGGTGGCGTCAATGCGGGCAGCCGGCTTCCCCTCAACCGTCCACACCGTGTGGGTGGTTTCGCCGAGTGGGTCGGTGACGGACGTGGTGCGACCGAAGGCATCGCGGCGGTAGTGGGTCACCGCGCCGAGGGGGTCGGTGACCGAGATCGGCAGGCCCGCCTTGTCGCAGTAGAGGCGGGTGGTGTTGCCCAAGGCGTCGGTGACGGCGGCGATATGGCCGCGTTCGTCGTGGGTGTAGGTGGTGGTGGCCCCGGTGGGGTCGGTGGTGGCCGTCCGGTTGCCGTCGGCGTCGTAGGCGTGGGTCCAGGTGGTGCCGTCCGGGCCAGTGGTGCTCAGGGGCAGGCCGAGGTTGTTGTAGGCGGTGGTGGAGCGGCTGCCGTCGGGGAGGACGACGCTCACCGGGCGGCCCTCGTCGTCGTAGTCGATGTGGGTGCTGCGGCCCAGAGGGTCGGTCGTCGACAGGACGCGGTGTTTGGCGTCACGGACCGTGCGGGTGGTGGCGCCGGTGGGGTCGGTCTCCGCGACGATCTGGTGGCGGTCATTGACCTCGAAGCGGGTGACCTGGTTATGGGAGTTGTGGAAAAGGTTGGTGCGCACGCCCGTTACGGGATCCGGGGTGCCCCAGGTGTACTGGGCGCGGAGGTGGCCCGCTATGCCGCCCTGCGAGATGCAGCGGTCATCGTCGTCGTAGACGTAGGTGTAGCTGCTGTTGTTGGTGTCCGTCCAGGACGTGATCCGGCCGTGGTCGTCGTAGGTGAAGCGGAGCGGGAGGCCGGAGGAGTTGGTGGTGGTGATGAGGTTGCCGGCGGTGTCGTAGCCGTACGTCATCAGCAGCTGGTCGGAGCCGTCGGGGGCCGCGCCTGCAAGGTGGAGGGCCGTGATGCGGCCCTCTTCGGTGGTGAGCAGGAGGCGGTAGCCGGCGCTGTGGGTGATGGCGGTGGGGGTGCCGTCTTCGGTGTAGTCGAAGGTGTGGTGGTTGCCGCGGCGGTCGGATATCTCGTCGAGGACGGCGAGGTCTTCGGTGTAGGTGGTGAAGTAGCGGCGGGTGCCGGTGACCGGGTCGGTGAGGAGGTAGTCGCCGTCCGGTGTGCGCTCCAGGGGGTGGCCGTCGCCCTCGGCGGGGAGGGTGGGCACACCGACGGCCGGGTGCGGGTAGAGGCGGAAATCGCCCTCGTCGCCGATGAGGATGACGCCCTCGGCGTCGATTTCCAGACGCTGGTCGACGGTGCTCATCCACGTCGGGCCGAACCAGCGGCCTTGGCGGTAGGACGACTCGAAGGTGCGGGTGAAGGAGAGGGGGAGGCTGCCGGGGAGGGCGATGTCGGTCTGTGGAAGGACCATCCGGCCGGTGGCCATGTCGATGGGGTCGCCTTCGCATTCCCTGGACCAGAGCTTGCGGAAACGGTCCTTGATAGTGGTCTTCCCGCCGTCCTTGACGGCTTCTCGTGCGGCACCCTTGGCCGCATCCTTCGCCCCCGCCTTCATCACGCCCTTGCCGACGGCACCGACGCCCTTGGCGCCGATGAGATTGCCGATGACGCCCCCAAGCGCATCCCCGGGGTCGCTGCCCCAGCCGTCGCCGAGCATCCCCTTGGCCAGGCGCCCGGGGTGGGCGGCCGTACTGGCCAGGCCGAGTGCGATCTTGGAGACGTTGGCCATGTACTGATGGGGGTGGGCGAGGTTGTACGGCTCCAGCGGGTTCACCATGCGGCCCAGGTTGACCGTTTCGACCAGGGCCTTGCCCACACCGCCGACGACGTGCATCAGGTTCATGCCGCCGGCTGCGATGCCGTCAGCGGCGTCGAGAGCCGTCTCAGTGGTGAACTTGGGCGCCTGCGGGGCGTGTTCAAGTGCGCCCTTGAGGGCGTGCTGTGCTTTCTCCGCGGCCTCGTTGCGCTGGCTGCGGGCGTTCTTGAGGATGTCCTGCGCCGCCTTGCGATCCTGGTCAGCGGGGTCGTCGAAGTCACCGGGCTTGTCGGGCTTGGGTCCCGGGTCGGATCCCTTGTCCCGTGCGGCGTTATATGCGTCTGCCTTGGCGTTGTACGCGTCGACCGCGTGGCTGTGCGCCGTGAACGCCTTCATGGTCTTCTTCTCGGCCGCGTGCCATGCGTCGATGGCCGCCTGAGCCTTCTTCTGCGCCCAGGAGACCGTATCCGCGTAGGAGTCGAGGGCCTTCCACGCCGCCTCACAGGCGTCCGCGGTGCGCATCCACTGTTTGGGGTGTACGTCGAATTTCTCGTGGAAGCTGTCGGCGGCCTTTCCCTTCCACGATCCGGCGTCCAGTTTGCGGATGCCCTGGCCGACGCGTTCGAAGGCAGCGTAGAAGTCCTTCAGGTGCGCCGCGGATTCATTGATCTTCGCGACATCGCCGTGGATCAGCTCCTTGGGGTCGTCGCTTTCGCCCAGCTGCTGCTCGTCGACCTGCGCGCCCAGTGCGTCGGCGACGTCGTCACCGGCCGAGCGGACGGCCTTGGCCGCGCCGTCCGCACCGAGGTAGTCGAGTGCATCGGCGGTCACGTCCGTGGCGGAGTCGACGGCCTCGCCGGCCGCCTCCTTGACGCCATCAACGGCGTTGCCGGCCTTCTCGGCCGCGGAATTGATGAGGTCGCCGAGGCCCATCAGTTATTAACCCCCAGTGGTGCTGTGCAGCAGTGGATGTGCAGTCGTGGCTGTGCGACGGCGACTCAGGACCCGTCGTGGTCGTTGCTCTGCGGGTGGGCATCACGGGTCAGATTCAGTGGCCGCAGGGCCCAGTTGTGGTCCGCGTCGCCCGCCCATTTGGACGTCGAGAAGTCCTCGCCAGTCTGCTGTGCCGCCTGATCGACTTCCTGAAAGGCCTTGCGGGATCTGGCGGAGTTGGGGTCCCAGTCCGCGTCGTCGAACTGGGTGATGGCGTTGTCGTCGCGGACTTGCTTCCACGTCCGGTGCTTGAGCTGGTCCTCCGTCATCGTCGGGTCGCCCATCAGCAGCGCATTCGCCCCGACCTTGAGTGTGGTCGAAACATATTGCTCCTGCTCGTGATAAAGCCCGGCCGTCAAGTCGAGACGGCGCGCGAATTCGTTGGCTTCATGGATGAGCAGGCGAACGCCCCAGCCCCAGCGTTCACAGAACGAGTCGAATACGGAACTCATACCGGCGTGCCCGCTCTCCATGCCGGAGAGGGCCAGCTTGTCGAATCCCTGGCCGAGCTGGGCATTGGTGTCGAAGCCCAGCTCCTTCAGTTCCGCGATCGCGTCGTGGATGCCCTTGGTGACCTGCTTCAGGGCAGCAGGATCGAGCTCGTACCCTTCGGCGGACGTCATGCCGCACCCCCGGCCGCGGGTGCGCCAGGTCCGCTGTCGGATGGGCCCGGCTCGATGAGATCGACCGCCACGGAGTCCGGGACGATGCCGCTGACCGGCGGAAAGACCATCCCCTGCTCGCTGCCCGCATCGAGCACCACACCCGCCGGCCCCTCGATCGCGGGGATCACGACATCCAGGAGGCGCGCGCCGACCGCGCGGACATAGGGCAGCTCGGTCTCGGGGGCGGCGCCCCGGGACATGGCGAAGCGAGCCAGTTCCTGTTCGTCGGAGAAGGCGTACAACCAGCGGATACCGGACAATTCGGCCGACATGAGGGAGTCGTTGATGAGCGGTATCAATACCGGTGTCCGGCGGAACTCACCCACCAGTGCGGTCGGATTCGGATCCCCTGCGTGTGCTGCCGCTACTTCGTCGGCCAATGGCATGACGGCCGGCTCCCTCCCCGACTTCAGCTCAACTGTCGAACCCACTTTCGCATACGGCACTGACAATGCAGGCAATGGCGCTCCGCCGGAAAACCGGCCACTAGTTTCTTTTGAGTTCAACCAACTTGGAGTGCGGCGGAGTTCGAAGAACGGCAATGGCGGGTGACGCGCTCGATGTGGCGACCGAGGCTGCTTGCCATGGATGGCGCCTCAGGGCAGACCGTCTCAACTCTGCGCGAGAGACGCTGGGTTACGCCGTTACACCCTCTGCGCCCCGTGCGTCGGCAGAGCCCGGTCCGCGCGAGCCCCCGCCCCACCCCCGCGAAAGCACGCCAATCGGCCCCGAATGGCCGGGATTCCAGCATTCCGGGGGGCTTCTTCCCGGTAGAGGGCGCGGTATCGCAGCCGAGCGTGTAGCTTCCCGGGGACAAGCGGCCCGGCCGGGGGCTGCGCCGGGGCCCGCCGGAGCGGGGGAGGTTGCTCGATGGGCGTGCGGCTCATGGTGGTCGACGATCATCGTCTGCTCGCGGAGGCGCTCGCCTCGGCGCTGAAACTGCGCGGGCACCGGGTGTTGGCGGCGGCCGCGCCGAGTGCGGGGGCCGCGGAGCTGGTGGTGAGCCGGGCGCCCGAGGTGTGTCTGCTGGGTACTGCCGCGCCCGCCCGGCCGGGGGCCTTCGACCCGGTCGTGCGGATCAAGAAGGAGCGGCCGCAGGTCGCGGTGGTGGTGTTGGGGCCGGTGCCCAGTCCGCGGGGGATCGCCGCCGCCTTTGCCGCCGGGGCTTCGGGTTATGTCCGTAACGACGAGCGGATCGAGGGTGTCGAGCGCGCCATGATGAAGGCGCGGGCGGGGGAGTCGGCGGTGTCGCCGCAGCTGCTGCAGCAGGCATTCGAGGAGCTGCTGAACCCCGCGGCACAGCCGGACGACGAGGGTGCACGGCTGCTGGAGCTGCTGACCCCGCGGGAGGTCGAGGTGCTGATGCGGGTCGCGGACGGCGAGGACACCCGGCTGATCGCGGCGGGGATGGATATCGCGCCGAGTACGGCGCGTACGCATGTGCAGCGGGTGCTGATGAAGCTGGAGGTGGGCTCCCGGCTGGAGGCCGCCGCGCTGGCGGCGCGTACGGGGCTGCTGGACCGGGCGGGCGGTCGTGGCGTGCGCGGTGCGGCGGCGGGACCGGACGAGTCGGTGCCCCCGCCGCGTTAGTCGCGCTCGGCCCTGCGCGGGACCGGATGCTCCGGCCCCCGCCCCCGCGACACCCGCGCCCAGCCCTGCACTGCGACAGAACCGGACGAGCCGTCCCCCCCCCCGCCCCCGCGACACCCGCGCTCACCCCTCCCCAGGGCCGCCCTCCCCCTCGTCCGCCAGCTCCGCCGCCGTAGGCGGAACCGCCGGCCGCAGCTGCTGCCAGATGAGGAAGAACAGCCCGAGGGCGAGCATGCCCAGGCCCGTCCACAGGTTGATGTTGATGTTCTGGGCCTTCTTGAGGTCCGCGTCGGTCGCCATCACGCCGGCGATGGTGACGATCACGCCGTAGACGACGAACAGGCCGCCGATGATGCGCCGTACGTCGAAGAGCCGCGCGGCGGTCGCCGATTCGCGCTCCAGCTCCGCGACCTCGTGCTGGTAGTCACTCATGGTGCGTCAACTCCGCTGGTTCAGGCAGGTTCAGAAGGAGAACGGGATGTAGCAGACGGCGGCGAGGATGATCGCGCCCCAGCCCAGCAGGGCCGGCTTGCGGTACCAGGCGTCGTCGCCCTCGGCGGGCAGCTCCGTCATGCCGGGGGAGCGGGTGCCGTAGACCAGGCCGGCCAGGGATTCGGCGGACTTGGGCCGGGTGACCAGTGTGACGACGAACATCACGAGCGCGCCGACGACGAAGGCGACGATCGAGGAGACGAAGTTGGCGCCCTGGTCGGAGGGGATCGCGATGATGCCCTGCTTGTAGAGCCAGAAGTAGTTGACCATCGCGGCCACGGTGCCGGAGAGCAGACCCCAGAAGCCGGCCGCGGCGCTGGTCCGCTTCCAGAACATGCCGATGATGAAGACGACGAACAGGGGGACGTTGAAGAAGGAGAAGAGTGTCTGGAGGTAGTTCATGATGTTGCTGAAGCTGGCGGCGATGAACGCCGTGCCCATGCCGATCAGCACGCCGACCGCCGTGACCACCCGGCCCGTCTTCAGGTAGTAGGCGTCCTCCCGGCCCTTCTTGAGGTACGCCGCCCATATGTCGTTGGTGAAGACCGTGTTGAAGGACGAGACGTTGGCGGCCATGCCCGCCATGAACGCCGCCAGCAGACCGGTCACCGCGATGCCCAGTACGCCGTTGGGCAGCAGGTCCCGCATCAGCACCGGGATCGCGTCGTTGTACTGCAGCCCGTCCTTGGACTTGCCCAGCGTCGGCTCCATGACCAGCGCGATCAGACCGGGGACGACCACCACCAGCGGGATGAAGATCTTGGGGAAGGCGGCGATCAGCGGGGTCCGCTTGGCGGCGGAGAGGTTCTTCGCGGACAGGGCGCGCTGCACCTCGGCGAAGTTGGTGGTCCAGTAGCCGAAGCTCATCACGAAGCCGAGACCGAGGACGATGGTGAGCCAGTTCGCGCCGAGCGGGTTGGCCTCGCCGATGCCGGTGCCCTTCCAGGCGGTCAGGAAGGCGTCGCCGTGCGAGGAGTTGAGCGAGTCGGTCAGCCCGTCCCAGCCCCCGACGCGCTTGAGGCCGACGATGGTCAGCGGGATCAGCGCGGCCAGGATGACGAAGAACTGCAGCACCTCGTTGTAGATCGCCGAGGACAGACCGCCGATGGTGATGTACGCGAGGACGAAGAAGCCGGCGATGACGATCGCCACCCACTGCGGCCAGCCGAGGAGCGCCTGCAGGACGATCGCCATCGCGTACAGGTTCACGCCCGCGATCAGTACGGACGAGACGGCGAAGATGACCGAGGACAGCAGGTGCGAGGAGGGGCCGAAGCGGTGCAGCAGGAACTCCGGCACCGAGCGGACCTTGGAGCCGTAGTAGAACGGCATCATCACCAGGCCGAGGAAGACCATCGCCGGGATGGCGCCGATCCAGTACCAGTGGACGGTGTAGGCCCCGTACTGCGCGCCGTTGGCGGCCATACCGAGGATCTCGGTGGCGCCGAGGTTGGCGGCGACGAACGCGAGACCGGTGACCCAGGCGGGCAGTGACCGCCCGGAGAGGAAGAAGTCCAGGCTCGTCTTCACGCTGCGTTTGGCCGCGAATCCGATGCCGAGGACGACGATGAAGTAGAGGGCCAGGATCGTGTAGTCGAGCCCGTTGGTAGGGAGCCGTAGCCCCTCGGCCAGGGTGATCATGGTGGGAACTCGCTTCTTTGCGCGACCAGAACGCACAGAAAGCTACGCCCGGACCCTCAGAAACTGAATACTTTTGTTTGATTCAGTTTTATGCAGTTGTTGATCTGTGACCGTGCCTAGCGATATGTCGGGAATGATCCTCAGCGTCTTCAGCGTTGACGCCGCTGTTTAGTTGTGCTTCATTGTGTTTGTTTGTGTTTGGTCGGCGCGTGAGGAGCTCCGTGAAGAAGACGACGACCCGGCTGGCGGACGGCCGGGAGCTCATCTACTACGACCTGCGCGACGACGCCGTACGCGACGAGCGCGACCACCGCCCCCTCGACCCCGTCGCCACCGCCTCCGAGATCCGCCACGACCGGCTCCTCGGCGACTCGGTCGCCATCGCCTCACACCGCCAGGCCCGCACCTACCACCCCCCGGCCGACGCCTGCCCCCTGTGCCCCTCCCGTGACGGCCGGCTCTCCGAGATCCCCGCCCCCGACTACGACGTCGCCGTCTTCGAGAACCGCTTCCCCTCCCTCGCCGGAGACCACGGCCGCTGCGAGGTCGTCTGCTTCACCCCCGACCACGACGCCTCCTTCGCCGACCTCACCGAGGAGCAGGCCGCCCTGGTCCTGGAGGCGTGGACCGACCGCACCGCGGAACTGTCCCAGCTTCCGGGCGTGGCACAGGTCTTCTGCTTCGAGAACCGCGGCGCGGAGATCGGCGTCACCCTCGGCCACCCGCACGGCCAGATCTACGCGTACCCCTTCATCACCCCGCGCACCGAGCGCATGCTCACCTCGCTCGCCGCACACCGCGAGGCCACCGGCGGCAACCTCTTCGACGACACGGTCGCCGACGAGCTGGCCGACGGCCGCCGGATCGTCCTGGAGGGCGAGCACTGGGTGGCCTTCGTCCCGTACGCCGCCCACTGGCCCTACGAGGTGCACCTCTACCCCAAGCGCCGGGTCCCCGACCTGCTCGCCCTCGACGACGCCGCGCGCACAGAATTCCCACAGATCTATCTGGAAGTCTTGCGGCGCTTCGACCGGATCTTCGACGGGCCGGACGGCGGGACGGAAGGGGACGGCGGGACGGAAGGGGACGGGACGAGCCGGGGAGCCCGTGCGGCCGGCGCCGCCCGTACGCCGTACATCGCCGCCTGGCACCAGGCGCCGCTGCACGCCGGGCACCGCGGAGAATTCGCACTCCACCTTGAGCTTTTCACCATCCGCCGAACTTCCGGCAAGCTGAAGTTTCTCGCGGGTTCCGAATCCGGCATGAACGTGTTCATCAATGATGTGCCGCCGGAGACCGCGGCCGAGCGACTGCGAGAGGTAGCGAGCGAGTGAGCAAGAAGTACCTGGTCACCGGTGGTGCGGGATATGTCGGCAGCGTCGTTGCGGCCCATCTGCTGCAGGCCGGCCACGAGGTGACCGTGCTGGACGATCTGTCCACCGGCCACCGTGAGGGCATCCCCGCCGGAGCCCACTTCATCGAGGGCCGCATCCAGGACGCGGCGAAGTGGCTCAACCCCTCCTACGACGCCGTGCTGCACTTCGCCGCCTTCTCCCAGGTGGGCGAGTCCGTCATGCACCCCGAGAAGTACTGGCGCAACAACGTCGGCGGCACCATGGACCTGCTCGCCGCGATGCGCGACGCCGGCGTGGGCACCCTCGTCTTCTCCTCCACCGCCGCCACCTACGGCGAGCCGCGGTCCACCCCGATCACCGAGTCCGCCGAGACCGCGCCCACCAGCCCGTACGGCGCCAGCAAGCTCGCCGTCGACCACATGATCAGCGGCGAGGCCGCCGCCCACGGCCTGGCCGCCGTCTCGCTGCGCTACTTCAACGTCGCCGGCGCCTACGGCAGCTGCGGCGAGCGCCACGACCCCGAGTCGCACCTGATCCCGCTCGTCCTCCAGGTCGCCCAGGGCAAGCGCGCGGCGATCTCCGTCTACGGCGAGGACTACCCCACCCCCGACGGCACCTGCGTCCGCGACTACATCCACGTCGCCGACCTCGCAGAGGCCCACCTCCTCGCCCTCGACGCGGCCACCGCGGGTGAGCATCTGATCTGCAACCTCGGCAACGGCAACGGCTTCTCCGTCCGCGAGGTCATCGAGACCGTCCGCAAGGTCACCGGGCACCCCGTCCCGGAGGTGGCCGCCCCGCGCCGCGGCGGCGACCCCGCCGTGCTGGTGGCCTCCGCGCAGACCGCCATCGACCGCCTCGGCTGGCGGCCCGGCCGCGCCGACCTCGCCGGCATCGTCGCCGACGCCTGGGAGTTCGCACAGCACCTCGACCGGACAAAGGATTCCTGATGACCGCACACGGAGCCGCCGCCCCGGCCACCGGGCGCCCGCACCGCGCCCAGCACACCGCCGAGCAGTTCGCCGCGGTGTACGGCGCCGCCCCCACGGGCACCTGGGCGGCGCCCGGCCGGGTCAACCTGATCGGTGAACACACCGATTACAACGACGGTTTCGTGATGCCGCTCGCCCTCCCGCACACCGCCCTCGCCGCCGCCTCGGCCCGCGCCGACGGGGTGCTGCGGCTGCACTCCGGCGGCGCCGACGGCGGCATCGTCGAACTGCGCCTCGACGAGCTGCGGCCCGCCCCCCAGGGAGGCTGGGCCGCCTACCCGGCCGGCGTCGTCTGGGCGATGCGGGAGGCCGGCCTGCCCGTCGGCGGCGCGGATCTCCATTACGAGAGCACGGTGCCCACCGGCGCCGGACTCTCCTCCTCCGCCGCCCTGGAGGTCGTCACCGCGCTCGCCCTCAACGACCTGTACGCGCTCGGCCAGGAGCCGCAGCGGCTGGCGCAGCTCGCCCAGCGGGCCGAGAACGCCTTTGTCGGGGTGCCCGTCGGAATCATGGACCAGACCGCCGCGGCCTGCTGCACCGACGGGCACGCCCTGTTCCTGGACACCCGCGACCTCACCCGGCGCCAGATCCCGTTCGACCTGGCCGGGGAGGGGCTGCAGCTCCTCGTGGTCGACACCCGGGTGAAGCACGAGCTGGGGGACGGCGCATACGCGGAGCGGCGCGCCGGCTGCGAGCGTGGCGCTCGGGCGCTCGGGGTGCGTGCCCTGCGCGAGGTGCCCTACGCGCAACTGCCCGAGGCACTGGCCGGGCTGGCCGGAGATCCCGTCGTCCAGGCCCTCGTCCGGCACGTTGTCACCGAGAACCACCGCGTCGAAGAGGTCATCACCCACCTCGACGCGGGCCGCACCCGCGCCATCGGCCCGCTGCTGACGGCCGGTCACGCCTCGCTCCGCGACGACTTCAAGGTCTCCTGCCGCGAGCTCGACCTCGCCGTCGACACCGCGCTGGCGGCGGGCGCCCTCGGGGCCCGGATGACCGGCGGCGGCTTCGGCGGCTCGGCGATCGTGCTCGTCGAGGAGGCGGACGCCCCGGCCGTCGGCGCGGCGGTCACCGAGGCCTTCGCGGCGGCCGGCCAGGCCGCCCCGCGGATCTTCGAGGCCGTCGCGAGCGCGGGGGCGCACCGCGTCGCGTAGGGCGCGCCGGGCGGCGTGAAACCACCCGAGAGGCGCCGAATGGCCCGGCGGGGGAAGCAGTTTCGTCAATCACCTTCCCTCGCCGCACCCCGTCCGTACGCTGGGAGCCTGCACCGGTGGGGGCCGGTGCCGATCAGGGGGCGAGACCGTTCGGGTACGGCGCCCGGGGTGGGGTGGCAATGTCGGCACGGCGGCGGCCGTGCGGCTGAGGCGATCTTCAATCCGGGCGCCGTGCCCGCTATGGTCCGTTCACCGAGACAGGGGGTCTCTGTGCAACGCATCCGGGTTCTGGTGGTCGACGACCACCGCATCTTCGCCGAATCCCTGGCGGCCGCGCTCGCCGCGGAACAGGACGTGGACGTCGCAGCCGCGGGCAGCGCTCCCGCTGCCCTGCGCAATCTGGACCGGGCGGCCACCGACGGCCACCGCTTCGACGTGCTGCTCGCTGACGCCGACCTCGCCGCGCCGCTGCTCGCGGTGCCCGCGCAGGGAGCGTCCCGCGACACCGTGCCGCGCGCCGTCCCGCGGGACGGCATCGCGCTGGTCTCCGGCCTGCGCACCAGCCATCCGTATCTGCGCACCGTCGTCCTCGCCGACCGCGACGACCCGCGCCGCGCGGCCGCCGCCCTGCAGGCCGGCGCCTCCGGCTGGGTCGCCAAGGACTGCTCGCTCTCCCGGCTGCTCGCCGTCATCCGCGGCGTGCTCCGCGACGAAACGCATCTGCCGCCCGCGCTGCTGACCGGTGTGCTGCGGGAGTTGACGGCCGCCCGCAAACACCGTTCGGAGAGCGAGCGGCTGGTGGAGTCGCTGACCCCGCGCGAGCGTGAGGTACTGCGCTGCATGGTGGCGGGCCTGGGCCGCAAGGCGGTCGCCGAGCGGCTGTTCCTCTCCCCGCACACGGTCCGCACCCATATGCAGAACGTGCTAGGCAAGCTCGGGGTGCACTCCACCCTCGCGGCGGTGGCACTGGCCCGCCGGGCCGGGGTCGGCCCCGTCGAACTGGAGACGGCGGCCGCGGCGGCCTCGGTACCGGTGCCGTGAGGGGGCCGGGGGCCGGGGGCCGTGCGACGGGTGGGGGCCTGAGGCGGCCGTATGCTCCTGGTGCCGCCGCGGGCTCCTGATGCCGGTCCGGCGGATCGGGGGAGGGGGAGGCCCCTGGCACGCTCTACGGCTCCGTCAGCACGGCCACGCCCCGCGCCTTCAGCGTGATCCGGTCGACGGCCCCGGCCCCGGCCCCAGCCCCGGCCCCGATCCCGTCCGTCCCGTCAGCCCCGTCAGCCCCGTCCGCCCCGTCCGCCCCGCGCACCGCGAGCGCATCCCGCATCGGCGTCGGCAGTCCGACCTCGACGGCCTCCGGCCCGTGGTTGAGCAGGAAGACATAGCGTCCGCCGGTGCCCTCACGGACGGTGGCCTGGACGCCCGAGGGCAGTCCCGGGAGTACGGGCCCCACGCCGGCCGCCGCGCGGACATCGTCCAGCAGCGCCCGCATCAGCGCCGGGTCGAGCCGGGTGCCGGCGTACCAGACCGTGCCCCGCCCGTAGGAGTGCCGCGTCACCGCGGGGCCGCCGGCGAGTTCCCCGTCCGTGAAGTGGGCGAGCGCCTCGGCCCCTTCGAGGTCGAGGGCCTCCGACCACAGGTCCGCCCGCCCCGTGTAGGCGCCGTCGACGGTCACCGAGCGGTCCGCGGCCAGCGGCCAGAACTCCGCCACCCGCAGCCCCAGCAGCGCCCGCAGCGGCGCCGGACAGCCGCCGGGGTGCACCCGGTCGTGCTCGTCGACGATCCCGGAGAAGAACGACACCAGCAGCTGCCCGCCGTCGCGTACATAGGCGGCCAGCCGCTCGGCATCCGGCGCGGTGAGCAGATACAGGTTGGGCGCCACGACCAGCCGGTAGCCGGACAGGTCGCGCCGCGGCGGCACCACATCGCAGGCCACGCCCGCCTCGAACAGCGGCCGGTAGTGATCCAGCGCGATACGGGAGTGGTCCAGTGCGGTCGACGGTTTGGAGTCCAGCTCCAGCGCCCACCAGCTGTGCCAGTCCGCCAGCAGCGCCACCCCGGCCCGCGACCGGGTTCCCTCGATGCCCGGCAGTGACGCCAACTCCCGCCCCAGCTCCGACACTTCGCGGAAGATGCGGGTGTCGGTGCCGCCGTGCGGCAGCATCGCCGAGTGGAACTTCTCCGCGCCGCCCAGCGACTGCCGCCACTGGAAGTACAGCACCGCGTCCGCGCCCTGGGCGACGGCCTGCCAGCTCCACAGCCGCATCGCACCGGGCGGCTTGGGGCCGTTGCGGGGCCGCCAGTTGACCGCGCCCGGCGCCTGTTCCAGCAGCATCCAGGGCTGCCCGGAACGCGCCGAGCGCATCAGATCGAAGACATAGCCGGCCCGGATGTGGTCGTCGGGCACATGGGGATCCTGGTAGAAGTCCAGCGCCATCGCGTCCATGTGGGCCGACCAGGCGAAGGCGTCGACCGGCTTGTGCTGCGGCATCAGATTGGTGGTGGCCGGAATGCCTGGGGTGACGCGTTCCAGCACCGCCTTTTCGGCCAGATAGCAGGCGCGCAGCGCCTCGTCACCGAAGCGCAGATAGTCCAGCTGCTGCGCGGGGTTGGGGAAGGTGGGGGCGGTGCGGGGCGGCAGCACCTCGTCGAAGTCGCCGTACGCCTGCGACCAGAAGGCCGTCGACCAGGCCGCGTTGAGCGCGTCGATGCTCCCGTACCGCTCGCGCAGCCAGCGCCGGAAGTCGTCGGCCGACACGTCGCAGTAGCAGTGGCGGGTGTGGCAGCCGTATTCGTTGCCGATGTGCCACATGGTGAGCGCGGGGTGGCCGGCGTAGCGGGTGGCGAGCTGTTCGACGAGGCGTACGGCGTGGGTGCGGTAGATGGGGCTGGAGGGGCAGTAGTGCTGCCGGCCGCCGGGCCAGCGCCGCCGGCCGTCGGCGTCCTCGGGCAGGATCTCGGGGTGGGCGTGGGAGAGCCACGGTGGCGGTGAGGCGGTCATGGTCGCCAGACAGACGGTGATTCCGGCGCCCGCCAGCCCGTCCATGACGCGGTCGAACCAGCCGAAGTCCCAGGTCCCGGGCCGGGGTTCGACCTTGGCCCAGGAGAAGATCCCGGCAGTGACCATGGTGACATGGGCCGCCTTCATCAGCTTCAGATCCTCGGCCCACACCTCCTCGGGCCACTGCTCGGGGTTGTAGTCGCCGCCGAAACGGATGGCCATGGATCCCCCTACGGATCGAAGCTCGGGCAGGGCGCCGCGGCCCCGCCGTCAGCAGGACCGGCTCACGATGAGTTCTTGTACACGCTCCAGCCGCCGTCGACGACGAGGCTCGCACCGGTGACGAAGGACGCCTCGGGGGAGAGCAGAAAGGCGATGGCCGCGGCGACCTCCTCGGGCCGCCCCAGCCGTCGCGCCGCCGTCTCCGCGGCGCTGGCCTGCCGTTCCTCCTCGCCGATACCGTCCCAGGCCGCCGTCAGCACGGGGCCCGGCAGCACGCTGTTGACCCGCACCTCCGGTCCGTACTCGACGGCCAGTTGACGGCCCAGACCGGTCAGTCCGGCCTTCGCCGCGGCGTAGGCCGGCCGCCCCGGCAGCCCGACCAGGGCATGCACGGACGAGGTCAGCACCACCGCGCCGCCGCGCGCCCGCAGATCCGCCACGGCGGCGCGTACGCCCAGGAAGGAACCGGTGAGATTGACCGCGAGCTGCCGGTCCCAGTCCGCCAGCGGGGTGTGGTCGGCGGCCGCCACACACGACACGAAGGCGTTGCTGACCAGCCCGTCCACCGGGCCGTAGCGCTGCCGCGCCGCCTCGACGGCCCGCCGCCAGTCGTCCTCGCCCGCCACATCGCAGTGCTCGTACGAGGCCCGGCCGCCGGCCGCCCGGATGCGCCGCGCGGTGTGTTCGCCGCGCGCGTCGTCGATGTCCAGCAGCAGCACCCCGGCGCCCTCGGCCGCCAGCCGGTCGGCGGTGGCCGCCCCGATCCCGGCGGCGGCCCCGGTCACCAGGACCGTACGGCCCTCGAACCGCTTGCCGTACGGGCCGTTCGCCGGATGCGGTGCGCGCTGCTGGCTCATGGCGCGATCCAAGCCCACGTGGTGAGCGGCGGGCAAGGGGACATGGACGGAGCAGGGCGCGCGCGCATTCATGGGGCGCGCGCCGTCTTGTTTCGCGTCACCAAATGCGGTGCGCCAACCAGTCGCACGCCGGTGCAGAAACTCCGCTGCGACGCGCCTGGGGCAGGCTCTTCCCCTGGGTGGCTACCCGGGAGTGTTGTCGAACGGCCCGGTCAACTGCCGCAGCAGTCCCGCCAGTTCACCGCGCTGCTGGCGGGAGAGCTCGGCCAGAATGGCGCGCTCCTGGAACAGCAGTCCGGCCAGCGACCGGTCGGCCTTGTCGCGGCCCTCCGCGGTCAGTCTGACCAGCACTCCGCGCCGGTCGCTGGGGTCGGGCAGCCGCTCGACGAGGTTCTTCTTGGCCAGCCGGTCGATGCGGTTGGTCATCGTCCCCGAGGTGACCAGTGTCTGCGTCAGCAGCGCCCCGGGGGAGAGCTGGTACGGCGCCCCGGCGCGCCGCAGCGCGGTGAGCACATCGAACTCCCACGGCTCCAGGCCCACCTCGGAAAAGGCGATACGGCGGGCCCGGTCGAGGTGTCTGGCCAGCCTGGAGACGCGGCTGAGGACCTCAAGCGGCTCCACGTCGAGGTCCGGGCGCTCGCGGCGCCATGCTGCGACCAGTCGGTCGACCTCGTCCTCCATGACGATCAGTGTAGAGGGTCTGTCGACATGAAGTCTCTTGACGTCAAGATATATTTCGCTGGACTATGGGCATCGTCGCCGGGGGCTCGGTTTCCAGCCGAGACGGCCCGAACCAGACCGTGCCAGCCTTGTGTCAGCCCTGCATCGGCAAAGGGGTTTCGAACATGCACGACGCACCAACCTGGGATCCGCAGCAATACCTCCGCCACTCCGGGCACCGTACCCGTCCGTTCCACGACCTGCTCAACCGGATACCCGACCTGCCCCGGCAGGACCGCACCGCCCGCATCGCCGACCTCGGCTGCGGCCCCGGCAACGTCACTGCCCAGCTCACCACCCGCTGGCCCGACGCGCACATCACCGGATTCGACAACTCCCCGGACATGCTCAAAGAGGCCGAGACCCACGCCGGCCCCACCCCGGGCGGCGGCCACCTCGACTTCGCCCCCGCCGACGCCGCCGACTGGTCGCCCGAGGAGACCTACGACCTGATCGTCTCCAACGCGGCCCTGCAGTGGGTCCCCAACCACCCGGACTCCTTCGCCCGCTGGATCGAGGCCCTCGCCCCCGGCGGCACCTTCGCCTTCCAGGTCCCCGGCAACTTCACCTCACCCAGCCACGCCCTCCTCGGCGAACTGTGCGACGCCCCCCAGTGGCGCGAGCGGCTCACCACCCACGGCCGCCGCTTCATCCATATCCTCGAACCGGCCGAATACCTGGAGCGCCTCATCGACCTCGGCTGCGCCGCCGACGTCTGGGAAACCACCTACGTCCAGCTCCTGGAGGGCGACGACCCGGTCCTCGACTGGGTCAAGGGCACCGCCCTGCGCCCGGTCCTCACCGCCCTGGAGCACGACCCGGCCGCCCGCGAAGCCTTCCTCGCCGAATACCGCGACGCCCTCCGCAAGGCCTACCCCACCGGCCGCCACGGCACGGTCTTCCCGTTCCGCCGCATCTTCGCCGTCGCCCAGAAACCGACGGCCGGCTGACGTGTCCTGCCCCCGCCGGCTGCCACCCCCGCAGCCGTGCCCCGACTCTCCCCCTCCGAGGTGACCCGCGCCGTGATCACCGGCCTCGCCCGCTTCCAGCCCGCCGTTCGTGGCGACTGCCGGTCCGAGGCCGGCACGGGGCAGCTCCGGCTGGGCACTGCAGGGGGCTTCCGGCCGTTGAGCAGGGTTAAAGAAATGGAAAACTCGGCATGGGGTGTGCCGGAAATGTCACCAACCGCTTCGGACGTCCGCATGATGTCGGCATGGCGACGCTCCACGAAGGGAGAGTGGCGCTCGGGCTCGGCGCCCCGACCGGCGCCCGGCCCCGGCGTTACGCGCCGTACAGCGCGGCCTGCGCATAGATGAGGTTCGCAGCCAGAAGTCCGGTATCTGCGCGGTAGCGGCCGGACTTGAAGTCGAGGGCGGGCTTCCGCGGCCCGTCGCCGGCTCGTGTGCGCCAGTGGGCGCGGCGGGGCTTGCCCCAAAGCCACCAGCTCGGATGCGTATCGCCGTTGAGGAGATCCAACAACGCAAGAATGGCCCAGAAGGGCGAGAATGCCCAATATGCGATCCAGCCACGGATATTCCCCTTATAGGCGACCGCGCTGCGTTGCTTCACTGTGTCCTCGATGCGCCACGCCTGGCGGATTCCCAGGGGGGAACGCTCGTGGATGATCCGGCCGATGAGCCGGCCGGATCCGTCATGCACCGCGTGTACGGTCTGCGGGTCGGAAGCGCCGGCCTGAGGAATCACCGTGCACAGGGTGCGGGCGGGCAGAGTCGCCGTCGTAAGGGTGAAGGCCGGCTCGTAGTCGTCGCTTCCGTCGAGGCGATGCACCCGGGCCAGCGGTGATTCCGCGGCGATCCGCCCATTTCCCGTTTGCAGAGCCCCCCACGCCTCATGCTCGGGCAGTGCGGTGAATTGCTGCGCAAACTCTTCCCGGGAAAGGCAGAACGTTATCTCGGTCATTCGGCTGGTTGCTCCTGCTCCGGCTCGCTCGTGCGGCAAAGACCTCACCCGCGCGTACCGGATGACCGTTTCGTGGCTCCTGGTAAGGCGGGGTACGTGACGACGGCCGACCAGTGTGTCAGAAGATGATCACCAGGTGGGGAGCCATGGAGACGCCACGGCAGACACCCGGCACCCGACCCGCCCCCGACCCCCGTCACCCTCACGCCCTCAGTTCTTCCGATGCCCTATCAACCGCGGCTTCGCCTCCAGGTTGCCCAGGCCGTGCCAGGCGAGATTGACCAGATGCGCCGCCACCTCGGCCTTCTTCGGCTTACGGGTGTCGACCCACCACTGGCCGGTCAGGGCGACCATGCCGACCAGGGCCTGCGCATAGAGCGGGGCGAGTTTCGGGTCGAAGCCGCGGGCCTTGAATTCCAGGCCCAGGATGTCCTCGACCTGGGTGGCGATATCGCTGATGAGAGAGGCGAAGGTGCCCGTCGACTGGGCCACAGGGGAATCGCGGACCAGGATGCGGAAACCGTCGGTGAAGGTCTCGATGTAGTCGAGTAGGGCGAAAGCGGCCTGTTCGAGGAGCTCGCGGGGATGGCCGGCGGTCAGTGCGCCCGTCACCATGTCCAGCAGCTGCCGCATCTCGCGGTCCACGACCACCGCGTACAGGCCCTCCTTGCCGCCGAAGTGCTCGTAGACCACCGGCTTGGACACCCCGGCCTTCGCCGCGATCTCCTCCACCGACGTGCCCTCGTAGCCCCGCTCGGCAAAGAGCGTGCGACCGATGTCCAGCAGCTGCTCCCGGCGCTCCGCACCGGTCATCCGGACCCTGCGGGCCCGCCGCGTGCCCGCGGGCGGGGAAGACTTGCCTTTGTTGCTGCGCGTGCTGCTGTCGTCGATCGCCACCTGTCAATCATGCCTTCCCGGCTACCGCTGGGCGGCACCCCCGGCGGCCTTCTCCGCGCGTCGGGCATCGAGACGGGACGCGTCCGGCCACCGGACGTCATACGCCCAGCCCGCCTTCTCGAACCAGCGGATCAAGCGGGCGCTGGAGTCCAGCTGCCCCTTCAGCACCCCGTGCCGGGCAGAGGTCGGGTCCGCGTGGTGCAGGTTGTGCCAGGACTCACCGCACGAGAGGACGGCCAGCCACCACACGTTCCCCGAACGGTCACGGGACTTGAAGGGGCGCTTGCCGACCGCGTGGCAGATGGAGTTGATCGACCACGTCACGTGATGCAGCAGCGCGACGCGGACGAGGGAACCCCAGAAGAAGGCGCTCAGCGCGCCCTGCCAGGACCAGGTCACCAGGCCGCCCACCAGCGGCGGGATCAGCAGCGACACCGTCGTCCACACCACGAACTGGCGGGAGATCGTACGGATCGCACTGTCCTTGATCAGGTCCGGTGCGTACTTCTGCTGCGGCGTCTGCTCCTCGTCGAACATCCAGCCGATGTGCGCCCACCACAGGCCCTTCATCAGGGCGGGCACCGTCTCGCCGAAGCGCCACGGCGAGTGCGGGTCGCCCTCGGCGTCGGAGAACTTGTGGTGCTTGCGGTGGTCCGCCACCCAGCGCACCAGCGGCCCCTCCACGGCCAGCGACCCCATGATCGCAAGCGCGATCCGCAGCGGACGCTTCGCCTTGAACGAACCATGCGTGAAGTAACGGTGGAAGCCGATCGTGATGCCATGGCAGCCGATGTAGTACATCGCCACCATCAGCCCCAGATCGAGCCAGCTCACCCCCCAGCCCCAGGCCAGTGGCACCGCCGCCACCAGTGCCACGAACGGGACGGTGATGAACAGCAGGAGCGTGATCTGTTCGAGCGACCTGCGCTGCTCACCGCCCAGCGTCGCGGACGGGGCCGGCGCACCGGCGGCCGGACCGACGGCGGAATCGGCAGGAATCGGTGGGTCTTCTACGGCTTCAGGACCAGCGGTCATGGTGTCCCTCGTCGGGGGCTCGGGGGCACGGCTACGGCTACGGGACCGTAACCTACGGTCTCGTAAGTATGGCAGTGCCGCAGCCGCGGGCAAGGCCGTGACAGGCGCCACACCCCCCTCCCTGTGACGCAGTGCCCACCCAGCGGACGGTGTGATCTGCGGATGCTGGGCAGACCTATCCTGGGGACGTCGGACAGCGCGGTCCGCAACCCGCCCGCATCAGACCTGCCCACCCCGTCGCCCGTCCCGACCCCTCCCACGGGTCGCGGTGCGACGTCCCTGATCGCTGCAAGGAGCCGCACCAGTGAGCAGTGCCGACAACACTCCGGCCGAGATCGTGTCCATCGAAGGCCCCGAAGCCGGCCCGAGCGACAACGTCGCCCTGCGTGCCGACATCCGCCGCCTCGGTGATCTCCTCGGTGAGACCCTCGTCCGGCAAGAGGGGCAGGAACTGCTCGACCTGGTCGAGCGGGTACGCGCCCTGACCCGCTCCGACGGCGAAGCCGCGGCCCAGCTCCTCGGCGACACCGACCTGGCCACCGCCGCCAAGCTGGTGCGCGCCTTCTCGACGTACTTCCACCTCGCGAACGTCACCGAGCAGGTCCACCGCGGCCGCGAGCTCGGCGCCCGGCGCGCCGCCGAGGGCAGCATCCTCGCCCGCACCGCCGACATGCTCAAGGACGCCGACCCCGAGCACCTCCGCGAGACCGCCCGCAACCTCGGCGTACGCCCCGTCTTCACGGCGCACCCCACCGAGGCCGCCCGGCGCTCCGTCCTCACCAAGCTCCGCAAGGTCGCCGAGCTGCTGGACAGCCCCGACGGCGAGCGCCGCCGCGCCGACCTGCGCCTGGCCGAGAACATCGACCTCATCTGGCAGACGGACGAGCTGCGCGTCGCCCGCCCCGAGCCCACCGACGAGGCCCGCAACGCCATCTACTACCTCGACGAGCTGGGCCGGGGCGCCGTCGGCGACGTCCTCGAAGACCTCGCCGCCGAGCTGGAGCGCGCCGGCACCGAGCTGCCCGCCGGCACCCGCCCGCTCACCTTCGGCACCTGGATCGGCGGCGACCGCGACGGCAACCCCAACGTCACCCCCCAGGTCACCTGGGACGTCCTCCTCCTCCAGCACGAGCACGGCATCACCGACGCCCTGGAGCACGTCGACGAGCTGCGCGGCGCCCTGTCCAACTCCATCCGCAACTGCGGCGCCACCGACGAGCTGCTGGCCTCCCTCCAGCGCGACCTCGACCTCCTCCCCGAGATCAGCCCCCGCTACAAGCGGCTGAACAGCGAGGAGCCCTACCGCCTCAAGGCGACCTGCATCCGGCAGAAGCTCGTCAACACCCGCGAACGCCTCGCCGGCGACACCCCCCACGTCCCCGGCCGTGACTACCTCGGCACCGTGGAACTCCTCGACGACCTCGCGCTGATCCAGACCTCGCTGCGCGAACACCGCGGCGGCCTGGTCGCCGACGGCCGCCTGGAGCGCACCCTGCGCACCATCGCCGCCTTCGGCCTGCAGCTCGCCACCATGGACATCCGCGAGCACGCCGACGCCCACCACCACGCCCTCGGCCAGCTCTTCGACCGCCTCGGCGAAGAATCCTGGCGCTACGTGGACATGCCGCGCGACTACCGCCGCAAGCTCCTCGCCAAGGAACTGCGCTCCCGCCGCCCGCTGGCCCCCACCCCGGCACCGCTCGACGAGGCCGGCGCCAAGACCCTCGGCGTCTTCCGCACCATCCTCAAGGCCAAGGACACCTTCGGCCCCGAGGTCGTCGAGTCCTACATCATCTCGATGTGCCAGGGCTCCGACGACGTCTTCGCCGCCACCGTCCTCGCCCGCGAAGCCGGCCTGATCGATCTGCACGCCGGCTGGGCCAAGATCGGTATCGTCCCGCTGCTGGAGACCACCGACGAGCTGAAGATCGCCGACCAGCTGCTCGACGAGATGCTCGCCGACCCCTCCTACCGGCGCCTGGTCGCCCTGCGCGGCGACGTCCAGGAGGTCATGCTCGGCTACTCCGACTCCTCCAAGTTCGGCGGCATCACCACCTCCCAGTGGGAGATCCACCGCGCCCAGCGCCTGCTGCGCGACGTCGCCCACCGGCACGGCGTACGGCTGCGCCTCTTCCACGGCCGCGGCGGCACCGTCGGCCGAGGCGGCGGCCCCTCCCACGACGCGATCCTCGCCCAGCCCTACGGGACCCTCGAAGGCGAGATCAAGGTCACCGAACAGGGCGAGGTCATCTCCGACAAGTACCTGGTGCCGTCCCTGGCGCGGGAAAACCTGGAACTGACGGTCGCCGCCACCCTCCAGGCCTCCGCCCTGCACACCGAGCCCCGGCAGTCCGACGAAGCCCTGTCCCGCTGGGACGCCGCCATGGAAACCGTCTCCGAGGCGGCCCACGGCTCCTACCGGAGCCTGGTCGAGGACCCCGACCTGCCCGCGTACTTCTTCGCCTCCACCCCCGTCGACCAGCTCGCCGAACTCCACCTCGGCTCGCGCCCGTCGCGCCGCCCCGACTCCGGCGCCGGCCTCGACGGACTGCGCGCCATCCCGTGGGTCTTCGGCTGGACCCAGTCCCGCCAGATCGTCCCCGGCTGGTACGGCGTCGGCACCGGCCTCAAGGCCGCCCGCGAAGCCGGACTCGACAGCGTCCTGGACGAGATGCACGAGTACTGGCACTTCTTCCGCAACTTCCTGTCCAACGTCACCATGACGCTGGCCAAGACCGACCTGCGGATCGCCCAGCACTACGTCGACACCCTCGTGCCCGACAAGCTCAAGCACGTCTTCGACGTCATCAAGGCCGAGCACGAGCTGACCGTCGCCGAGGTCCTGCGGATCACCGGGGAGAAGGAACTCCTCGACTCCAACGACGTCCTCAAGCAGACGTTCCACATCCGCGACGCCTACCTCGACCCGATCTCCTACCTCCAGGTCTCGCTGCTGGACCGCCAGCGCAGCGCCGCCGAACGCGGTGCGGAGCCCGACCCGGTCCTCGCCCGTGCGCTGCTGCTCACCGTCAACGGCGTCGCCGCCGGACTGCGCAACACCGGCTGACCGACCCGGCACCACACCACGGCGGCGGCCCGCCCTCCCACCAAGGAGGACGGGCCGCCGCCGCATCAGCCCTACAGAACAGCCCAACAGTTCAGCGCTTCAGAACAGCCCTACAGATCAGCGCTTCAGAACAGCCCTACAGCGCCGTGAATGCCGCCCCCAGCAACACCGCGCCCAACAACCCCATCACCCACGCCGTACGCCGCAGCCGCATGCCCCCGGCCACCACCAGCGCCGCCAGCAACAACGACCCCGCGAACGGCACCCACGCGTGCAGAATCCCGGCCGCCCCGGTCCGCACCGCATGCGTCGTCCCCGGCTTGACCGTCACCTCGACCCGCGCACCCTTGTCCGGCGCCGCCGCCTGCGCGATCGACACCTTCGCCAGCCGCCGGCCCGCACCCGCCGACGGAACATACGGGCCCGTGCACCGCTCACCCGCACACGCCGACACCGTCATCATTCCGCGCTCCCGCCCCTTGACGAGCATCGCGTACTGCGCCGTGTGCCACGACGTCCACACCCCCGCCACCAGCAGGAGCAACGCCAGCAGACCCATCAACCCGGTCCTGGCGACAAGGAGCGCCCCATAGGCGCTCTCACCGACCCGCCGGGTACGACTACGTCTGACCGAACGGGTGCGCGTACTGCTTCTGGGCATGGCGGCGATCCTTGGCCATCCCCCCTCACCCGTCAACCTCGGACAACGGTTCGTCAGAGCCTGACCCGAGCTGTCCCATTCAGGAGTTGTACGTGGTCTGCGCCCGTTCCAGCCCATCGACAATCAGCGTCTCCACCGCATCCGCCGCACGATCCACGAAATAGTCCAGCTCGCGCCGCTCCGCCGCGGAAAAGTCCTTCAACACGAAATCCGCTACCTGCATACGACCCGGCGGACGCCCGATCCCGAACCGCACCCGGTGATACTCCGCCCCCAGCGACTTCGTGATCGACTTCAGACCGTTGTGACCGTTGTCGCCGCCGCCCAACTTCAGCCGCAGCGCACCGTAATCAATATCCAGCTCATCGTGAATCGCCACGATGTTGCCCACCGGCACCTTGTAGAAATCCCGCAACGCCGTCGTCGGCCCACCCGACAGATTCATGAACGACAACGGCTTCGCCACCACCACACGACGACTCGACGGACCCGGCGCACCGCAACGCCCCTCCACCACCTGTGCCCGCGCCTTGTGCGCCTTGAAACGGCCCCCCATCCGCTCCGCCAGCAAATCCGCCACCATGAATCCCACATTGTGGCGATTACGCGCATACTCCGGGCCCGGATTACCCAGCCCCATCACCAGCCACGGATCAGCGTCCGCCATCTCAGTCACTCCCACATCCGCCGGCCACACCCGCCGGCCCCGACCGCAACTGCCCATGAAACAGCCCAACCGCCACCCCGCGCCCAAAGGCGCGCGGCAGCGGCTGGACAAAGCGCTGAGAGCCCGCCTCAGCACAAACGACTCAGGCCTCGGCGCCCTCAGCGCCCTCGCCCTCGGCGGCCTCCTCGGCCGGCGCCTCCGCCTGCGCCGCGACGACCTGCAGCACCACGGCGTCGTCCTCAACGGCCAGCGACACACCGGCCGGCAGCGCGATGTCCTTGGCGTGCACCGAGTGACCGGCGTCCAGACCCGCGATGGAGACGGTGACCGACTCCGGGATGTGGGTGGCCTCGGCCTCGACCGGCAGGGTGTTCAGCGCGTACTCAAGCAGGTTGCCGCCCGGGGCCAGCTCGCCCTCGGTGTGGATCGGCAGCTCGACGTTGACCTTCTCGCCCTTCTTCACGGCCAGGAAGTCCGCGTGCACCAGGAAGCCACGGATCGCCTCGCGCTGCACCGCCTTGGGGATGACCAGCTCGCTCTTGCCGTCGAACTCCAGACGCAGCAGCGCGTTCGGCGTCTTCAGGGCCATCATCAGCGCGTGGTTGTTGATCGCCACGTGCTGCGGCTCCGCACCGTGACCGTAAATCACCGCGGGAACCAGGTCGGCGCGGCGCGCACGACGGGCGGCACCCTTACCGAAGTCGGTACGAACCTGGGCGGTGAGCTTGACCTCGGCCATGACTGCACTCCTCGTATCTCAGAAAACATCTGGTGGGCGTCACCCGGCCCACGACAGACCTGCTACGAAGAGCGCGTCGATAACGGACAACCGCCCAAAAAGGCGGCCTCCCTCGCCGAGCAACTCCACGAGTCTACCCGGCCGGAAGGCCGCCCCAAAGTCGATCAGCGCCGGACTACGTCACAGACCGGCCCGCCGCCTTCAGCTCACTGCTCCTCGAAGAGGCTCGTCACCGAGCCGTCCTCGAACACCTCACGCAGCGCACGCGCAATCGTCGGCGCCATCGACAGCACCGTGATCTTGTCCAGCTCCAGCTCCGAAGGCGTCGGCAGCGTATTCGTGAACACGAACTCGCTCACCTTCGAATTCTTCAGCCGGTCCGCCGCCGGACCCGACAGCACACCGTGCGTCGCCGTCACGATCACATCCGACGCACCATTCGCGAACAGCGCATCCGCCGCCGCACAAATCGTGCCACCCGTGTCGATCATGTCGTCGACCAGGACACACACCCGGTCCTTCACATCGCCGACGACCTCGTGCACCGTGACCTGGTTCGCCACGTCCTTGTCACGCCGCTTGTGCACAATCGCCAGCGGCGCACCCAGACGGTCACACCAACGGTCCGCCACCCGCACCCGGCCCGCGTCCGGCGAAACCACCGTCAGCTTCTCCCGGTCCACCTTCGCGCCCACATAGTCCGCAAGAACCGGCAGCGCAAAAAGATGATCCACCGGGCCGTCGAAGAAGCCCATGATCTGGTCGGTGTGCAGATCAACCGTCACCACACGGTCCGCACCCGCCGTCTTCATCAAATCCGCGATCAGCCGCGCCGAAATCGGCTCACGGCCACGGTGCTTCTTGTCCTGACGCGCATAGCCGTAGAACGGCACCACGACCGTGATGCTCCGGGCCGACGCCCGCTTCAGCGCATCGATCATGATGAGCTGCTCCATGATCCACTTATTGATCGGAGCCGTGTGGCTCTGAATCAAAAAGCAATCCGCGCCACGCGCCGACTCCTGATAGCGGACATAGATCTCACCGTTGGCGAAGTCGAAAGCCTTCGTCGGGACCAGGCCCACACCCAGCTGATGCGCGACCTCCTCCGCCAGCTCGGGGTGGGCGCGGCCGGAGAAGAGCATCAGCTTCTTCTCGCCGGTCGTCTTGATCCCGGTCACAGCAAATCTCCTCGAATCACAGTTTGCGTGCGTTCATCACGGTACGCCCCGCACGGCGCACCCCTTGCACGATCACCGCTCGCCCTCGGACTCCTGGCGAGCAGCCGAAGCCGCCTGCGCGGCGGCGCTTCCAGGCCGCTTACGCGCGACCCAACCCTCGATATTCCGCTGCTGGCCACGCGCGACCGCCAGCGAACCCGGGGGCACATCCTTGGTGATGACCGAGCCGGCCGCCGTATAAGCGCCGTCCCCGACCGTGACCGGAGCCACAAACATGTTGTCCGACCCCGTCTTGCAATGCGACCCGACCGTCGTGTGGTGCTTTGCCTCACCGTCGTAGTTCACAAAGACACTCGCCGCACCGATATTGGTGAACTCACCAATCGTCGCATCCCCCACATACGACAGATGCGGCACCTTCGTGCCCTCACCGATCGACGCGTTCTTCATCTCCACGTACGTACCGGCCTTCGACTTCGGACCAAGATCGGTCCCCGGACGCAGATACGCGTAAGGCCCGACATTCGCCCCCTCGCCAATTCGCGCACCCTCGGCCACCGTGAACGACACCACCGCATCCGCACCCACCGAGGTGTCCGACAACCGCGAATGCGGACCCACCTCGGCACCCGTCGCGATATGCGTGGTACCGAGAAGCTCCGTACCCGGGTGAACCGTCGCATCCGGCTCGAACGTCACCGACACATCCACCCACGTCGACGCCGGATCCACCACCGTCACACCGGCCAGCATCGCCCGCTCCAGCAGCCGGTCGTTCAGCAGCCGCCGCGCCTGCGCCAGCTGCACCCGGTTGTTGATCCCCAGAATCTCCCGGTGATCACCGGCCACCGCCGCACCGACCCGGTGCCCGGCCTCCCGCACGATCCCCAGCACATCGGTCAGGTACTCCTCGCCCTGACTGTTGTCCGTACGCACCTTGCCGAGCGCATCGACCAGCAGCCGCCCGTCAAAAGCGAACACCCCGGAATTGATCTCCCGGATCGCCCGCTGCGCCCCACTCGCGTCCTTGTGCTCGACGATCGCGGTCACCGCGCCCGAGCTCTCGTCGCGCACGATGCGGCCATAGCCCGTCGCATCCGGGACCTCGGCCGACAGCACCGTGACGGCATTGCCGTCCGCGGCGTGCGTGTCGCCCAGCAGCCGGAGCGTCTCACCGGTCAGCAGCGGAGTGTCACCACAGACGACGATCACTGTGCCGTCGACGGCCACACCGCTCTGGCTCAGCTCCTCCAGGGCCGTGCGGACCGCATGACCGGTGCCGTTCTGCTCGTGCTGCACCGCGGTGCGCACGGCGGGATCGACCTCGGAGAGGTGCGCCTGCACCTGCTCACGGGCGTGGCCGACGACCACGACGAGATGCTCGGGGTCCAGCTCACGGGAGGCGGCGACGACATGGCCGACGAGGGAGCGGCCGCAGAGAGTGTGCAGGACCTTTGGGGTGGCCGACTTCATGCGGGTGCCCTCACCCGCTGCGAGAACGACGACGGCTGCCGGGCGGTTGGCGCTCACGGGGATGCCCTTCGGCTTCTTGGCTACTTCGGGTGGTGGTCATCCGAAGGATACCGGTGCGTATTGCAGCCGAAACGCGGGCGGGTCCTGACTTGGTGGTCAGGACCCGGATTTTTCGCTTGCTCCCCCGAGAGGACTCGAACCTCTAATGGTCGGACCAAAACCGACAGTGTTGCCCATTACACCACGGGGGATAGCAGAAGGGGCAAACCGGACAAGCTGTCAGGTCGGCCGCTCGGCACCCAACACTATGCCGTACCACCAGCCTTCGATGCGACGGTATAGCTCCGCGCATTGCAAGACGCGGATCATGAGGCAGCCGTGGTAATCCGCCCCGACGTTTTTGCGGACGGTCTTGGGGTTGTGCTTCTTGAGCGTGGTCTTGCCGAAGGCGGACGGGGCGGCGCCCGTCAGATCGGCCCAGAATTGCTCGGCGGCGCCCACGTCGGCGGACTCGTGGATGTGCACGTGGAAGCGCAGCCGCTCCGCGCTCACGCCCAGCAGGCGGAGCCAGGCGAGGTAGACCCGGATCATGTCGGGGTCGCTGTTGATGAAGATGACCCGTTCGCTGCGGCGGTACGGCTTGCTCTTGCTGCCCTCCGACCAGTAGAGGCCGACGCCGATCAGGAACAGCTCCCGGTCGGTGAGCTCGCCGATCTCACTCGTCGCCGCCTGCTTCGTCCGGCGCCGCACCACGTCCCGCCGCTCCAGCGTCGCCTCCCAGCCGCGTCGGGCGATCGCGGAGGCCTCTTCTCGGGTTCGGGCGGGCGGCTTCGGCAGATCCCGCACCCACAGCGAGATCGAGCTCTTCGAGCAGCCCAGCTCGACCTGGATCTGGTCGTAGGTGAGGCCCTGTTTGCGGAGCTCGCGGGCCTGTGCGCGGAGGTCGTCCTTGGCGTTGGGGCGGCGGGTCCAGTCGGGGGCGGGGACGCCTTCGAGGAGGCGGTTGAGGATGTCGTTGTTGTGGAGGTGGAGGCGGTCGCGGATCTGGCGGCGGCTGAGGCCGGCCCGGCGCAGGGCGACGGCCTGGGGGCGTAAGGACTCGTAGTCGGGGTGCTCCCGATGGGGGTTCGGCATGGGAACAGGGTGCCGCGTGCAGGTGTGCGGAAGTGTCGAAAATGTGACCGATTCAATAGTTCGGGTGATACCCGTCAGTAAGGGCCGGTAATGGGCCTGTCCCGGGGCCGGTAACGGGTCGGGGGGTCGGGGCGGGCGCCCGTAGGCTGGTCGGTATGACCGCGACGGGGGCAAGTGAAGGTGTGGGCGCGCGGGGTGCGCCGGTGGCTGGGCCGTGGTGGTGGGCCCGGCGGCGGAGTGCCGTGCTGGATGTGTTTCTGGCGGCGGCTTCCACGGTGGAGTGCGTGTTCGAGGGCGCACGTTTCGCCGCGGGGGCGCAGCTGCCCGAGCTGCTCGGGGTACTGCTGGGCCTGCTGGCGGGGCCGGTGCTGCTGTTGCGGCGGCGCTGGCCGGTGGTGGTGGTGCTGGTCTCGATAGCGGTGATCCCGGCGGAGATGGGCGGGCTGCTGAGCACGGTGGGGCTGTACACGCTCGCCGCGTCGGATGTGCCGCGCCGTATCACGGGATTGCTGGCGGGGATGACGGTGCTGGGGACGCTGGTGACGACGTTCCTCAGCCTGCGGCAGGAGACGGCGCAGGAGGACTTCCAGCCGCCGATGTGGCTCATCCCGGCGATGTCGCTCGCGCTGGGGCTGGTGCTGACGGCGCCGCCGGTGTTGTGGGGGCTGTACGTGGGGGCCCGTCGGCGGCTCGTGGAGAGTCTGCGGGAGCGGGCGGACGGTCTGGAGCGCGAGCTGTCGTTGCTGGCGGACCGGGCCGAGGAGCGGGCGGAGTGGGCCCGTAATGAGGAGCGGACGCGGATCGCGCGGGAGATGCACGATGTGGTCGCGCACCGGGTGAGTCTGATGGTGGTGCATGCGGCGGCGCTGCAGGCGGTGGCGCTGAAGGACCCGGAGAAGGCGTCGAAGAACGCGGGGCTGGTCGGTGACATGGGGCGGCAGGCGCTGACGGAGCTGCGGGAGATGCTGGGGGTGTTGCGGACGGCCGACGGTACGGCGGTGCGGGGTGCCGCGGCGTCGGGTGCGCCGGAGCGGCTGGCGGCGGTGGCGTCCCGGGCGGGGGCGAAGGCGACGGTGCAGGCGCGGTCCGCGGAGCCGCCCGTGGGCGGGGCTGCCGAGGATTCCGCGGAGGACGCTGGTCCGGCCGGCGGGGCCTCGGTGCCGGCGCCGGTTGCCGGGGATGCGGATGCCGAGGGGCCGTACCTGGCGGAGCTGTCGGATCTGGTGGGCCAGTCCCGGGCGGCCGGGATGGTCGTCGAGCTGACGGTGGACGGGGTGGCCGAGGGGGAGCCGGCTGCTTCTGCCGGGCGGCGGTATGCGCCGAGGGTGGAGCGGACCGTCTACCGCGTGGTGCAGGAGGCGCTCACGAATGTGCACAAGCATGCGCCGGGGGCACGCGCGCGGGTGCGGCTGGCGCACCGGGACGGTGAGGTCGCGGTCCAGGTGGAGAACGGCCCCTGCGAGGGCGGCGCGGCCGACGCGGGCCTGCCGAGCGGTGGCAACGGCCTGGTGGGCATGCGGGAGCGGGTAACGGCGCTCGGCGGTGTGTTCGTGGCGGGTCCGACGGAGTCCGGCGGTTTTCGGGTGTCGGCGGTGTTGCCGGTCGCCCCTCGGTGCTAGCCGTACGTTGTCGGGTGCCCCGCCGTGACCTGTTTTTCCGCCTGTCGGCGGGTGGGGTGTGTTGGGGTGGGGCCCGGGTTTGTGGTGGGTGCCGGTGGCGGGGCCTCCGGGGTGGGTGTTCGGACTGCTTCGCTTTACGTCCGAACACCCACC